>JBKKAU010000583.1:0-2852 GCA_046714475.1 Thermoanaerobaculia bacterium | reverse complement strand
GCGGTCGAACCGCCCGATGCCGCCGATGCCGACGATGCCGCGGCGTCCTTGCGCGGCCGGCCGCGCTTGCCCGCGTTCTCGCTCTTGAGCTCGTCGAAAACCGGCAGGGCGCTCTCGGGATAACGCTGTTTGCGGCCCTTGCCGACCGACGGGATCCGATTCTGATAAAGCTTCTTGTAGCGCTGGAGGGTCGGCATCGAAATGCCGGTCCTGTTGGAAACTTCTGAGAGGGTATAGAGCTTGCCGCCGTCCGCCGACGCGCTCTGCCCTGACGTGCTCTCTGGCTCGGACATATTCCCCTGGCCTCCTCTTTGGGTCTTGAATGAGATGTAGAGAAGGACTCTCCTCTACCAAATTACCGCAGTCATTATCAAAAGACAATCGCACATTGTCAATAGACGCGTGCAGTTTTTTTCTTAACCGCACGCCGTCGCGGCAATGGAATTGGAACCCTGGCACGGTTCTCCCATAGAATCCGTGCATGGACGCCGAGAGCAAAAAAGAGCTTTATCGTGAGATCTTGCGCGACCTCGACGCCGTGCTCGCCGACCTTGGAGATCCGATCGCCGCCATGGCGACCTGCGCTTGCATCCTCCACGAACGCCTGCCGCAGGCGAGTTGGGCGGGCTTTTATCGCGTGGTGGCGCCGGGTTTGTTGCGCGTCGGACCCTATCAAGGCCCGCTGGGCTGCCTCGAGATCCCATTCGAAAGAGGCGTCTGCGGCGCCGCCGCACGCCGGCGTGAGACACAGATCGTGCCCGACGTCCACGCCTTTCCCGGCCACATCGCCTGTGATTCGACGGCGCGCTCGGAGATCGTCGTCCCGGTCTACGATCCGGAAGGTATGTTGATCGCCGTGCTCGATCTCGATTCCCGGGAGCCCGCGGCTTTCGACGAGGTGGACCGCGAAGGTCTGGAAGCGCTCGTCGAGCGCCTCCGTCCGGCGATGCGGTTTTCAGCGGCGCTATCCAATTCCCGCGCCTGAGGCGCTTGAAGGCAGCCTGAATCGATCAGCACAGGCCGAGCTGCCGGACCAGATACGAGAGGCTCTGCCGCGACAGCCCGAGCCGGCGCGCGGCCTCGGTCCGGTTGCCGCCGCTCGCGGTCATCGCATCCCGCACGAGACGGCGGCGGAACGCGTCCACCTGCTGGTGATAGTCGGTCTCCGCGGCGCTCGCCCCTTCTGATAACTCCAGGTGCTCGGGACCGATTGTCGCATGGCCGGCCAGCGCCGAAGCGACGCTCAGAACATTGCGCAGCTCGCGGACATTTCCCGGCCAGCGATAGCCGAGCAGCCGGGCGCGCGCCTCGCGCGACAGCCGGCCGGCGCGCGGCAGGCTCTGCAAAACATGATCGGCGAGCCGCAGCACGTCGTCGCCGCGCTCGCGCAGCGGCGGCAACATCACGCTCGCCACCTTCAAACGATAGAAAAGGTCCTGCCGGAACGTCCCCTCGGCGACCATCGCGGCGAGGTCGCGGTGCGTGGCGGCGATCACCCGGACGTCGACCTTGCGCGCCACGCTCTCTCCGACCCGCCGCACCTCGCCTTCCTGCAACACTCGCAGCAGCATGCCCTGCGCGACCGGCGGCAGGTCGCCGATCTCATCGAGGAAAACCGTCCCTTTCTGGGCGGTTTCGAAAACCCCCGCGCGGTCCCGGTCGGCGCCGGTGAAGGCGCCGCGCACGTGACCGAAAAGATCGGACAGGAGCAGGGTCTCCGAAAACGCCGCGCAGTTGACGGCCACGAACGGAGCGCGGGAGCGGGGGCTCGTGCGATGCACCAGGTGGGCGGCCAGCTCCTTGCCCGTGCCGCTCTCTCCCAGGAGGAGGAGCGACAGGTCGCCGGGCGCCAGCCGCGCGATGCGGTCGAGCGCCGCCTGGAGCGCCGGGCTCTCGCCGACGATCCCGCCGCGGCCGGACCAGAGGGGAGCGGCGGCCTCGCCCGGCCGGTCCAAGGCTTCGGCGATGTCGCGCGCCGCCGCCGCGACCAGGTCCGCGAGCGGACCGCAATCGCTCAGCGGAACCTCTCCCCGCCGGGCCTCCAGGCGCTCGACGAACGCCGCGGCTCCCATCTGTTGAAAGGTGGCGGTCGCCGCGCGCAGCCAGTGCGGCGGGGCCGATCCAGGGAGGAGCCGCTCGGCGTCGAAAACCAGGCGCGCGGCCCGGAACGGCTCCAGCCTTGCCAGCTCCTCCCAGACCGGCGCGGGCGGCGGCGCTCCCTCGAGCAGGCCACGCCAGACCACGCCGCCGGAGGTCTCCTCCACCGCGGCGACGGCGGCGACGGCGGCGACGGACAAACCGGCGTGAGCCCAGAGGGCCGGCCGCTCCTCGGGCTCGAGTTGCTCGAGGACGGCCTCGGGCGTTACCTCGGCGAGCTCGGCCGCGGCCTCGGCGGCGCGCCCCAGCCATCCCAGGGCACGCGCGGCGAGCACGGCGATCTCGGCCCGGCGCCAGGTCACGTCGAGGCCCCGGGCCTCGTGGCAGAGCGCGAGGGCGGCCTCGGCGCGGCCCTGCGCCAGCTCGAAACGGGCCCAGAGCTCGGTGTCCTGCACCAGGCCGCGGAGGTTGCCGGCGAGCCGGTTCTCGGCGCTCGACCTCACCAGGATCTCGCGCACCCCCGGGAGACGCCCGCGGCGCAGCCGGATCTCCGCCAGGTTGGGCGGCCCCAGGGTCGTCTTTCGCGGCCCGTCGCAGCCCGCGTAGAGCTGGCAGACGTGGAGAAAGGCGCGCTCGGCCCCGGCGAGCTCCCCCGCTTGGGCGCGGCCCAGCCCGACGTCGTTCCACAGGCCGGCCGCCTCGTGCCGGGCCAGCTTGCGGCGGCTCGCCCGGAGCGCCCGCGCGAAGCTCTCCAC
>JBKKAU010000582.1:0-1478 GCA_046714475.1 Thermoanaerobaculia bacterium | reverse complement strand
CGGGCGCGAGGTCCGCGCCTTCCGGCCCGGCGCCCCCATCGTCTCGCGGTCGCTCCGCTTCCGCAGCGCCAACCCGTTCAGCCACCCCGCCGTGGCGATGTACAACTACGCGGTCAAGGCGCTGCGGGCGCGCGGCGACGGCCTGATCTACATGGTCCCCGACCCGCGCTGGCTGCGGCTCTTCAAGATGTTCCCGTTCCTCCGCTGCGGCACCTTCCCGCTCTGGAAGCTTCCCCTGCCGCTCGACCGGGCGCTGCCGCCGTCCGGGGACGGGTACTCGGCCACGCCGCTCGTCGTGCTGGATGACGGCAGGATCGACCGCCTCTGGGAACAGGCCCGGCGGCTCCACCCCTGTCAGGTCGTGCGCGACTCCCGCACCCTGCCGTGGAAGCTGGGCGAGCCCGGCTACGAGGTGGTCGGCGTCGAGCGCGGCGGCGAGCTCGTCGGGCTGGCGGCGGCGCGCCGGCGGGGCGACCGCCAGTGGCTGCTCTGCGACGTGGTGACGGCGGACGCCGGGGAGACGATGCGCGAGACCGTCCTCGCCGCCGTCGGGATCGCGCACGAGCGCGCCCTCGAGGCCGCGGGCACCGCGAAGCCGATCCACAAGGTCGCGGTGCTGGCGACGCCGCTCATGGAGCCGGTCCTGCGGTCGCTCGGTTTCGTCCGCGACGCGTATGACTTCCCGCTCGTCGTCCATGTGCTCGACCCGTCGCTCAAACAGGACGTCAGCCCGGCGCGCTGGTACGTGAGCGCCAACGACTGAAGGACAAGGAGCCGATGGCGATCGAGCTCGAATTCCACGAAGTGGCGGACCTCCCGGGGCTGGAGCGGCTCTGGCGGGAGGAGACCGACTGGGGCGAGGAGACGCTGCGCAACCTGCACCGCTGGTTCCTGGAGGCGCCGTTCGGGAAGCCGCGCATCGTGGTCGCGCGGGACGGCCGGTCCGGCGAGATCGTCGGCCAGTTCCGGTTCATGCCGTCGCGCGTCTCGGTCGACGGCCGCGAGGTGCGCGCGCACCGCCCGTTCGGCACGATCATCACCAAGGCGATGCGCAAGGCCATGACGAGCCTCAACCCGATGAACCAGCCGGCGGTCGCCATGTACCTGCGCGCCGCCGGGGAGCTGCGGGCGCGCGGCGAGCAGCTCATCTACATGGTCCCCGACCCGCGCTGGGTGCGGATGTTCAAGATGTTCGGCTTCCTGCAGACCGGCTCGTTCCCGCTCTGGAGCCGCCCGGTCCCGCTGCCGGCGCCGCTGCCGCTCGGCGACGGCTTCGAGGCGGCCGCGCTCACCGCCTGGGAGCGGGAGGAGCAGGAGGCGGTCGACCGCCTCTGGGAGGCCTCGCGCGGCCTCCACGGCTGCATGGCGGTGCGCGACGCGGCGACGTTGCGCTGGAAGCTCGCCAACGCACGGTACACCCTCACCGCGGTGCGCCGCGGCGGCGAGCTCGCCGCCCAGGTGGCGTCGCGGGCCAAGGG
>JBKKAU010000581.1:0-2680 GCA_046714475.1 Thermoanaerobaculia bacterium | reverse complement strand
GGAGAAGATGAAGAAGGGCGCGATGAATCGCGCCCCTACAGGGATAGTCGGGGGCATAATGTAGGGGCGCCATTCATGGCGCCCTCTGGGCAACGCCTCCATGAATGAGACCGGCAGCTATTTCGACAGCTTCTCCCAATCGTTCTCGGGGGCGTCGAGGGCGATGGAGAGGCCGCCGTCCGAGCCGATGAAGATCGGGTCCTTGACGACGCGGACCTTGCCGCCGCCGATCGCCGCCAGCTCCTGCTCCAGACGTGGCCCCAGGCCGCGGATCAGGCCGGTGCCGCCGGACAGCACGACGTTGTTGCGGACCTTCTCCTGATACTCGGGGTCGACCCGGGAGACGAGGTCGAGCATCGACTCGACCAGCGGCGGCAGCAGGGCCTCGCAGGCCTGGCGCATCTCGCCGGTGATGTCGATCTCGGTCGGCTTGCCGTTGACCGGCGCCGTGACCACCACCGGCGACTTGGTGTTGCCGACGAAGCTCCCCTCCTCCTTCCACTCGCGCACCATGTGGATCGAGAACTTGGCGTCGGGGTAGCGGTTGTGGACGAACCGGAAGAGCTGCTCGTCGACGAAGTCGCCCGCCTGGGGCAGCGTCCGCTGCTCCTCTTCGGTGGGCAGGCGGCCGTTCATGACGCAGAGGTCGGTGGTGCCGGCGCCGGAGTCGATGACCAGGGTGTGGAGCAGCGCCTCCAGGCCGTAGGCCACGGCGAACGGCTCGGAGACGATCATCAGGCTGTCGACCGCGCCTTCGAGCGCCTTGCGCACATGCTGCTTGTTGACGCGCAGGGCCTCGGCGGGCACGCCGACGACCGCCCGCACCTTGGCGCCGTTCTTGTTCTCGCGGTCGACGCCGACCAGCGACAGCAGGTGCCAGAGCAGCTCGCGCACCGCGGCCTCGTCCTTTTCGGAGCCCTCCTTGATCAGCCCCTGCTCGAGCGGCCGGTGGAGGTCCAGCATGGAGCGGTTGTCGAGCGCCTCGCGGCCGATCAGGACCGGCTTCTTCAAGACCTTGCGGGCCACCATGTCGAGCGGCCAGCCGACATAGCTCTCGACCACGTGGCGCTGGCCGTTGGAAGAGGAGATGGAGCTGCGGGAGGTCCCCAGGTCGATCCCCACGTTGAGGGTCTGCTTATCTGCTGCCATGGTCAGGTTCCTTTCTCAGCGGCCGTCGTCGCAGCGGGCAGACCCTGGGCGGCGTCCGCGTAGGAGCGGATGCCGTCAGCGAGCGCCTCGGCGATGTACTGCCGGTATTGCGGTTGGGTCAGAAGCCGGGCCTCTTCCTCGTTGGAGAGACAGGATACCTCGGCGAGGATGGCCGGCATTTCCGTGTCGAGCAGGACGATGAAGGGCGCCGCCTTGACGCCGCGGTCCTTCAAGGCCGGGTTGAGCTTGCCGAGCGACTCGAAAAGCGAAGCCTGCACCGACTCGGCGAGCTTGCGCGAATTGTCCTGCCGCACGCCGGCGTAGATCCGGTCGAGAAGATGCCGGACGTCGGCCAGGGGATGGCCCGAGTCCCGGTTCTCGGCGGCGGCCAGTTTCGTCAGGTAGGGGTCGTTGGTCGGACCCAGGTAGTAGGTTTCGATGCCGCGGGTCTTCTGGTCCTCGATCCAATTGAGGTGGATCGAGACGAAGATGTCGGCGCCGGCCTCGTTGGCGAGCACGGCGCGGCTCTGGAGCGACACCGCCTCGTCGCCGCGCCGCGTCACCAGCACCTCGAACCCCCGGGCCGCGAGCAGCCGCTGCAGCCGGCCGGCGATGTCGAGCGTCAATTCCTTCTCGACCAGGCCGAGCGGCGCGTGGGTGCCTTCGTTGTCGCCGCCGTGCCCGGGGTCGAGCACGATCCGGCGGACGGCGAGCGGGAACACCGAGGCGTCCACCGCCGGGCCGGGGCGGGGATCGGAAGCTTCAGAGGACATCGCCGCCGCCCTGGCCGGCGCGGCGGTCTCGGTGGCGACCGCCATCGCGACCGGGGGCGGGGGCGGGGCGTCTGGCCGTAAAGCCCATGTCGCCCAGAAGGAACCGAGAAGCGCCGCGGCAAGCAGCGACACGGCGACGGCACGCGCCGCCGGAGACAGGCGTTGCCACAAGCTCTTGCGCGCGTGCTTCCGGCGCGGCAGGCGCCCCTGCTTGAGGTCCACGTTCTCCCGGACCAGCTCGCGCAGCATCTGCCGCTTGACGCGGTCTACGTCGGTCATCGGTCCGTCACCTCGAATCGCGCGTCCGCAGCAGGATCCGCAGCTGGTCCCCCGCCGGCTCGACGCCGGCGACCTGGACCCGCGGGTTGGCGAGGTCGAGCACCACGTGCAGCTCCTGGCCTGGATGGTACCCCGTACGCACCTGCAGGAGCTCGGGCGTGCCGGCCACCAGCCGCGTCGACGGGTAGGGCCGCCCCATGCCCGAGAGCTTGATCACCTCGCGCGGCGGGTTGCCTTCGAGGGTCACGTTCGACCAGCGACCGGCCGCCCAGCTCCCGTCGCCCTGCAACACGACCTGGGTGCCGCCTCCCTGGACCCTCTCCCACGTGATCCTCTCCAGCGCTCTCGCGGGTGGGCCGGCGGGCTCCGCCACAGGAGCCGGGGACGGGGTGATTGACTCAGGGGCCGGAGTCGGCCGGGGAGCCGGAGCGGACTGCCGCGGCGGCGGAACGGCGCGCGGGGCGCGCGAACGCCGGGGC
>JBKKAU010000580.1:0-4875 GCA_046714475.1 Thermoanaerobaculia bacterium | reverse complement strand
CCCCACGGTTCAAGACATGGGTGTAGATCATGGTGGTCTTCAGGCTCTCGTGACCCAACAGCTCCTGCACAGTTCGAATGTCATAGCCGCCCATCAATAGATGGGTCGCGAAGGAATGCCGGAGCGTGTGACAGGTGGCAGGCTTTGTGACGCCTGCCTTGTGAACCGCGGCCTTGAAAGCACGCTGGACAGTTCTTTCATGTAGATGATGCCGCTTCCATTCCCCTGTACGTGGATCCCGAGAATGCTCCGGCGCCGGGAAGACAAACTGCCATGCCCACTCCCGACTCGCCCCCGGATATTTCCTCGACAAGGCATTCGGTAATGCCACTCGCCCGAAACCTTCACGTAAGTCCTTTGCATGGAGTGCTTTGACGCCCTTGAGATGCTCGAGCAGCGCCGGCTCCAGCCGCGCCGGCAACATGGTCATACGATCCTTGCTACCCTTGCCCTCCCGAACGGTGATCTGGTGGCACGAGAAGTCAAGATCCTTAACCCGGAGGCGCAGGCACTCCATCAGCCGAAGACCGGAGCCATACAACAACGAGGCGATCAAGCCCAATGTACCCCCCACCTGGTCGAGCACCCTCTTCACTTCGTCCCGGCTCAACACCGCGGGCAACTCCCCGGAAATAAGCTTACGCGGTCACCTCATAAGGTTATCCGGTGAGCGGATAAGCTTATCTGCTCACGACATGAGCTTATCGGCTGACCTGATAAGCTCAACTCGCGGTAGATAAGCTTACGCGGTCACCTCATAAGGTTATCCAGTGAGCGGATAAGCTTATCTCCTCACGACATGAGCTTATCGGCTGACCTGATAAGCTCAACTCGCGGTAGATAAGCTTACGCGGTCACCGCATAAGGTTATCCGGTGAGCGGATAAGCTTATCTCCTCACCGCGTGAGCTTATCGGCTGACCTGATAAGCTCAACTCGCGGCAGATAAGCTTACGCGGTCACCTCATAAGGTTATCCGGTGGGCGGATAAGCTTATCTCCTCACGACATGAGCTTATCGGCTGACCTGATAAGGTCAACTCGCGGTAAATAAGCTTACTCGGTCATCTCATAAGGTTATCCGGTGAGCGGATAAGCTTATCTCCTCACCGCGTGAGCTTATCGGCTGACCTGATAAGCTCAACTCGCGGCAGATAAGCTTACGCGGTCACCTTATAAGCTTATCCGGTGAGCGGATAAGCTTATCTCCTCACGACATGAGCTTATCGGCTGACCTGATAAGCTCAACTCGCGGCCAATAAGCTTACGCGGTCACCTCATAAGCTTATCCGGTGAGCGGATAAGCTTATCGGCTCACGACGTGAGCTTGTCAGGTGACGTGATGGAGAGGCTTTGCGGCTTGGGGGGCGGGACGAAAAGCGGGGACGTGCAGAAGCACGTCCCCGGGGATGAGTGGAAACTTGTCCTACGAGGGATCGGTGGCGATGGCGGCCGGCTTTCCGGGCTTCTCCGGCGACTCCAGCCCCGGAGCGGTCCTGCGCGCCCGGCCCCGAAACGGCTGGAGGCCGAAATCGGCGAGCTTCTCCGCCCGGATGCCGTAGTGCTGCTTGACCGCCAGCTGCAGGATGGGGGCCAGCCGCTCCGCCTCCGTAAGGTGGGCCTTGAGCTTCTGGGTGGCCTCCTGCTTGCTGGCCGTGTAGAGGGCCTGCCGGTCGGCGGCCTCCTGGATCTGGGCGAACAGCGCCTCGAAGCGGGCGCGGCTCGGCTCCAGATGCTGGAGCTCCTCGCGGTTGCTGGTCAACCTCGCGAGCAGCCGCTGCAACTTCCCTACTCTCGTGTTCTTCTCCATGGTCCTTCTCCTCTCTGGGCCTGAGAGGCCCGGGTTCTCCGGAACCGGAACCGGCACCGGTGACTTCGACCTGCTGAATGCGAGTACGATAGACGCATCCAGCATGCCTGTCAAGGGTCTAATTGACAGTACCCAAGGATGTCGACCATCGCATGCACATCGATAAAGGAGATTGGGCATGTCCTCAGACCGTGAGATCCAGGCGAGGCGCATCCGGGGCGGTTGGGAAGCTTCCCGGAAGGGTTGGGTGTGTATCTACGGCACCAACCGGCCGCGCAAGATCCTTCCGAGCTCTCCCGCGTTGGGCCAGCGGGTGAACATGGCGAGCAGGACGGCGATGCAGAGGATCAGGCTGTAGTACCAGGTCCAGGAGACCAGGGCGACCCCGATCCCGAAAAGGGCGGCGGTCTCCAGGAGCAGGAAGCTGATCAGGGTCGCCCTTTTGTAGGAGGCGAGGACCGTTTCGGTTTCCGGCTTGAGGGCGGGGTTGCGCGGGATGCCGCGGCGCAGGATGGTGCTGCGCAGACGCGAGGAGAGGAGGATCAGGATCATCGAGAAGACGGTCAGCGAGATGGGGACCGCGTCGGGCAGGTAGAGCGACGCCGGCCGCGGGGTGTTCGCGAGCAGGAACGCCGAGGCCACCAGACAGACCAGGATGAGCACCGCCAGGGCGTTGCAGAGCCGCCGCAGGTTGCGCAGGCGCGGCGCGAGGAGGGCCTCCTGCTCGAAGAGGTTCTTGAATTCCACCCTCAGCTCTCCCCCCGGCTCAGGACGATACCCCCCGCCCGGTCGATGTGGCCGCTCCAGCCCTCCCCCACCACGGTCGCGCTGTGCGCCTCGAACACCAGGGCCGGGCCCTCGAAGGAGGCCCCGGGTGGGAGCGCCGACCGGTCGAAGACGGGCACCTCCCGCCAGCGGCCGGCGAAGCAGGCCTGGCGGGACCCGATCGGCTCGGCCGGGGACGGCTCCACCTCGTTGTCCGGAGCGATAGGCTCGATCTCCTCCGGAGCGGACGAGGCGACGACCCGGACGGACTCCACCTCGACCGCCCGCCCCTCCGGAGCATAACCGTAGACCTCCCGGTACGCTTCCGCGAAGGCGTCCTCGATGGGACGGTCCCCGAAGTCGACGGTGAGCGTCGCCTCCTGCCCCGTGAAGCGGAGGTTGAGAAGTCGGCGGCGGACTTCGGTCTCCTCCAGAGGTACTCCCTCCGCCAGGACGGCCGCGACCGCCTCCTGGCCGAGCTCTTCCAGCCAACCGGCGAGCCGGTCCCGCGCCGCGTCCAGCGGCTCCAGCACCTGCCGGGGGGCGAAGCGCTCGACGACCGCGGCGCCGAGGCCGAGCGCCGAGAGGAGGCCGGCGTCGGCCGGGACCAGGACGCGCGGGATGCCGAGAAGGTCGGCCACCGCGCAGGCGTGCTGGGCTCCGGCGCCTCCGAAGGCGACCAGCGCGTACTCGGCCGGATCGTACCCCCGGCGCAGCGAGACGTCGCGGATCGCCTCCGCCATCCGCTCGTCGGCGATTTCCAGCAGGCCGGCCAGCACCTCCTCCATGGCAGGGACCGGGCCACAGCTATCCATGGACGCGAGCAGCGCGTCCAGCGCGCGCCCGGCGGCCGGGGCGTCCAGGGGGATTTCGAAACGGCCGGGGTCGAGCCGGCCGAGGAGCAGGTTGACGTCGGTCAGGGTCAGCGGCCCGCCGGCGCCGTAGCAGGCCGGCCCCGGGGAGGCGCCGGCGCTCTCCGGCCCGACCTTGAGCTGGGCGCCGTCGAAGCCGCAGATCGAGCCGCCGCCCGCGGCCACGCTCTCGATCGCCAGCGCCGGGGCCACGAGGTGGGCATCCCCCACCCGGTGCTCGAAGAGGTACTCGAAGTCGCCGTCCCAGCGCGCCACGTCGGTGCTGGTGCCGCCCATGTCGAAGGCGATTACCCGTCCGAACCCGGATTGCCGGCCGGCGCGCGCCGCGCCCACCACCCCGCCGGCGGGGCCGGAGAGGAGCGCGTCCTTGGCGCGGAAGGCCTCCGCCCGCACCAGCCCGCCGGCGCTGGTCATCACCTGGAGCCCACCCCGGGGCAACGCCCTCGCGACCCCTTCGAGGTAGCTTTCCAGGATCGGCGAGAGGTAGGCGTCGACGACGGCGGTCTGGGCGCGGGGGAGGAGCTTGATCAGCGGCGCGAGCCGCGAGGAGAGCGAGACGTAGCGGAAACCGGCGTCGCGGAGGGCCTCCTCCACCCGCTCCTCGTGATCGGGGTTGCGGTAGCCGTGCATCAACGCCACGGCGGCGGTCTCGATCCCGTCCTGGAGCAGGCGCCCGGCGAGGACACGCACCGCCTCCAGGTCCAGGGGCTGGACCACGGAGCCGTCCGCAGCCAGGCGCTCCGGTACCTCGACCGCTTCGCGGAACAGCGGCTCGGGCTTCTCGATGGAGAGCGCGAAAAGGTCCGGCCGTTGCTGGGTGCCGATGCGCAGCAGGTCGGCGAAGCCGCGAGTGATGAAGAGGGCGGTCGCCGCCCCTTTGCGTTCGAGCAGGGCGTTGGTGCCGCGGGTGGTCGCCAGGCGCAGGGCCATCTCCGGCAGCGGGGCTCCCGGCGGCGTGCCGGTGACCAGCCGCGCCGCCAGGACCGGGGCCTCTTCCGGCGAGCGGAGCTCGAACGCCGCGCCCGCGACATCCTCCCCCGCCGGCACGCCTTCGATGCGAAGGATTCCCGGGTCCGGCTCGTAGCCGGTTACCGCCAGCCCCTGCGCCAGCCCCTGGAGATCGCGGTCGAGGAGGTGGAAGGAAAAGCCGTGGAAGAAGCCGGACGGCACGCGCCAGGGGGTGGCGAGGCGGAAGGAGTCGGGTCCGAGGCGCTCCGCGATCCGGCCGCGCAGGGCGCTGGTGGACAGCACCTTGGCGCGGTGGAGACGGCCGGCCGGATCGACCGCCAGGCAGTCGGTGAAGGTCCCGCCGGTGTCGACCCAGATCCGCCAGCCGGTCAATCCGGGCTCCCGAGCACCGGATTCATCCTGTAGGGGCGGGGATAGTCCCCGCAGGGGACGTCCTTCTTCCTAGCCCAGGGTGGAAACCC
>JBKKAU010000579.1:0-4870 GCA_046714475.1 Thermoanaerobaculia bacterium | reverse complement strand
GGCCTACCTGGCCGCGATCGAGACCGGCGACCTCAAGGGTCTGGCCGAGCTCGCCGCCACCTCCATGGCCGGCCAGCTCGCCCTCGCCCACGGCGAGCTCGCCACCCTCATGCACGAGGGCCTGGTCGTCAACGTCCCCATCGTGAGCCGCAACGCGGACGGCGACCTGGAGGTCGTCGCCGAGCGTCCCATCGAGAACCCCCGCGCGGCGAATACCTTCCAGCTCCTCCGCCAGCTTGGCCACACCGCCGCTGACCAAGCCATCACGCCCAGGTCCAGCGGCGAACGCGAGAGAGACCAGGGGCTTGGCCTGGCCGGGAGGGCCGCCTGGGTGAGCCAGATGCGCAGAGGCCTCGCCGGCGAGGGAGAAGACTCCGATGCATAGCGTCGAGCTGCTCCACCCCGCCCTCCCCGAGCTGATCGATGCGCTACTGCGCCGCAACCGTTGGTCCTGGCAGGCTCTCGAACGCGGCGACCTCAAGCTCGGCGACCAGGTTCTCGACGTCGACCGCCTCCAGTGGTGGCTCGTCAACGCCGATCCTGTCCTCTGGGTCGAAACCAACCTCGTCAACAAGCCGGAGGACGGCGGCGGTCTCTGGCAGCTCTTCCCCTACCAGCGCCCCTCCCTCCGCTTCCGGGGTCACGTCGTCCACCAGGACGGCGCCGAAGTTGGCAAGAGCCGCGAGATCGTCGGCCTGCTCCTGTGGGGCTGCCTGGCCGCCGAGCGCGGGAGCGTGCTCGTCGGCTCCGCCCTGGATGGCGACCTCGACGAGATCTGGGAAGAAGTCGAATGGCAGCTCAGCGCCAACCCCTTCCTTTCTGACGCCCTGCGCACCCGCACCACCAAGCCTTACCGCCGGCTGACCTGGCGCAACGGCCTGCGCGTCCTCTTCCGTCCCGCCGGCCACGACGGCCGCGCCTACCGCGGCATCCACGTCCGCGGCTGGCTCCTGCACGACGAAGCCGCCAAGGTCGTCAATCCCAGGAGCTGGAGCGAGTTCTGGCGCGCCGCCAAACCCGGCTGCGAGATCCGGATCTACTCCGTTCCCACGGGTGACCGCCAATGCACCTTCCAGCGGATCGCCGACAACGCCATCCCCGCGGACTCGATCGTCCCCGCCGATAACCCTGATCTGGTCCTCGCCCAGCTCCTCCGTCCCACCTCCGAGACCACCCCCGAAGGTACCCGCACCCTGGCCCGCGACCTCGGCGGCCGGGTCTGGGTCCGCTTCCACTGGCCCAAGACCCTCATGCCGCACCCCTTCTGGAGCGAGGAGCGCCGCCAGGAGTTTGTCGGCTTCTACGGAGGCCCGGACGAGCCGGGCTATGTCCACAACGTCCTCGGCCTGCCCGGCGATCCCGAGTACTCCCTCTTCCCCGAGCGCCTGCTCAAGCCGGCCCTCACCTGGATCCCCGACTACCTCTCGATCTCCTTCCGCTGGGACACCCGAGCCGGCCAGGTCGACGCCCTCTCCCGCCGCCTCAATCCATCCTACCCCTGGGGAGAGGAGGAATCTTCTTCCCCCTCTCCCGGGGAGGGGGGCCGGAGGGGAGGGAGAGGGGGCCAGGGGGTGAGGGCCGACGACACCGCCGAGGACCCGGAAGAAGCCGAAGGCACCGCCGACCTCCCCCAGCCCTACCTCACCGTCCTCCAGGACACTCTCGACGTCTCCGGCTGGGACCGCTGGGACGCCGAGCGCCGCCGGCAAGCCGTCACCGACCTCGCCCGCTTCTTCGTCCGCGCCCTGCCCGGCGACCTCACCGCCGGCGTCGACGTCGGCTCCGCCACCGTCACGGAAATCCTCTTCGAGCGGCGAAACGGCTTGACCGACGCCCTCGTCCTGCGAATCCACCTGACCGGCTGGAACTGGTACGCCCAGCGCGACCTCATCCTCGCCCTCGACGCGATCCTCAAGCCCGCCGGGGGCTGGGGATTCGACGCGACCGGCGTCGGCCGCGTCCTAGTCGACCTCCTCGCCCCCGATCTCGGCCACACCCTCTCCGGCTACGTCTTCAACCGCTCGACGCCGGCGATCGACCCCAAGACCGGCGACGCCCAGCTCGATCCGGCCTCCGGCAGGGAAATGCTCATCTCCTACAAGGAGCTGGGCACCCAACTCATCGAGCGCCGCCTCCACGGCCGCGGGCTCGAGCTGCCGTTCGACCCAGAAGTCCGCCATCTCCTCGCCAACCACACCTATTCGCAATCCGGCGACACCCGCCGGTTCTCCAAGCACAACGATCACCTCGTCGATGCCCTGCGCGTCGCCGAGTTGCGCAAGCTCACCGCGACCTGGACAGCCGTCGCGCCGCCCCTGGTCTATGCAACCCCCACCAAAAACCCCATCGATTCCCTCGACATCCTGAGGAGGCTGTGATCATGAAGCGTACCTATTTCATCCGCATCGCCCTTGTCGTCCTTGCTGTCCTTTGGGTCCCTGTCTTCGCCTGCCCAGCCGAGTCCCAGATCCCCCGTGGGAACCGGCTCGGCAAACGGTGGCTCCACCCTTACAACAGCTCACATCTCCGCCAATACCTGACGGAAGGCAGCTTCTATCACACGGTCACCGTGGACAGCGGCGGCAGCGGCGACTTCACCGATTTGTCGAACGCGCTCTCGTACGTGGCGTCACAAAGCCCCTCATTTCTGAGCCAGTGGACCCTCGTCGTCTATCCCGGCGAGTCCTACATGGAGTCCAGCCTTACCGTCCCTCCGTTTACCCTGATCCAGGGCTTCACAGCGCCGGGCACCCGCTCGATCCAACCGCAGGGACGGCCGATGATCCAGATCACCGGCACGACCGGCGCGGGAGTGACCCTGTCCACCGGCAGCTCGATCACCGATGTCGGGCTCAGCTTCACGGGCGTCCTCACAGCGGGCTACAAAGGCGTCCATATACCGCCGGCCGCCTCGCCGGCCGCTCTGGCCCGCGTCACGATCTTCGTGAGCGGTTCCGCTCCCAACGTCGGCATCGAAATCCTCTCGATCACAGGCGGCTCCCTCACGGTGGAGGACACCTCGATCCAGCGCGCCGGGACCAGCATGACCGCCACCCGACACGTCTTCTGCTCTTCGGGATCAGCCACGCTCTCTGGCACCTGGCTTCTCGCGTCTCCGTCCCAAGCCGCGGTCGTCGAGAACGCGGGGGGAGTTGTCCGGGTCCTCCATTCCAGGATCTTCGGGGGCGCCGCCGTCGACCTGAAAAACACGAGCGGAACACTCTCGGCCGATCACGTTTCCTATGCGACGGAGAGCGGATCGATCACCCGGTCCGGAGCCCTTTCCCCCCGCATCACGTACGGCGGCGCCACCCTCCCTTCCGGCTGTGCACCCCCTGAGATCTACGTCGACAATACGAGCAATCCGCGACTGTGTGCCTGCCTCGCCGCCAACACCTGGCAGTGCGCCGCCCTCAAGTAATCGTACGGCACAAGCGCTATGTACCCTGCCGCCTCCATCGGTGATCGGTCCGCCTCCGATCGGCTCTTCGCCGAGCTGGTGCTCACCGCCCTCACGGCCGAGCGCCGGCTCCGCCCCTACGTGGGCGAGCTCGCGAGCGATCCCATGCTCTTCCGCTCGTTCGGCACGTTCGGAAAGTGGCAGGAGATCCCGCACCCCTCCCGCTTCGTCCGCGAACGGTCCGAAGACGGAGACCGCGTCGGAGAGCTGTACACGCGGATGATCGAGACCGACGCGAACATGGCGGCCCTCTGGGAAAAGCGGGTGAAAGCCGTCCTCGCGCTGCCGCGCACCATCCGCGCCGCCGACTCGTCGCCCGAAGCCGAGGAGATCGCGCTCTTCGTCCACACCGCGCTCTCCCTGATCCCGCTCCGCGTCGTCCCGATCTCCAACATCCTGGAAGCGATCGTCAAAGGCGTCGCCATCAACGAGATCCTCTGGGAGCGCATGCCGCGCGGCCCCTTGGCCGGTGCCTGGCTCCCCGTCGATGTGATCGATCGCCCCATGTGGCGCTTCGGCTGGTCGGCGTCCGACAAGTCCCTCCACGTCGTCGCCCACCCGGGACGCATCGCACCCGTCCCCGCGCCGCCGCTGAAGTTCCAGGTCCTGTCCTACGGCACCAAGGACAACCCCTGGGGCCGGGCCCTGCTCGACCGGCTCTATTGGGTCTGGTATCTCAAGCGGCACGCCTCGAAATATTGGTCCGTCTTCGTCGAGCGCTTCGCCCAGCCTCTCGTCAAGGGGACCTATCCCTACAAGCCGGACCAGGACCTCCTCAACAAAGAGCACGAAGACCGCCTGCTCGCGATCCTCAACACCATCCGGACCGGCTCCTCCATCGCCCTGCCGGAAGGCCTCGACATCAACTTCCTCGAAGCCTCCCGGGGAGGCGACGCCAGCTACTTCTCCTTCGTCTCCTGGCTCGAAAGGGCGCAAGCCCTCCTGATGCTCGGCGAGGTCGACACCAGCGGCCTCGCCCGAGGCGCCGGTTCCTTCGCCAAGGCCCTGATCTCCAACGAGGTCCGCCTGGAGACCGTCCAGCACGACGCCCACCTCCTGGGCTCCTTCGAGTCCGACACGCTCATCCGCTGGATGGTCCTGCTGAACTTCGGCCCCGACGCCCCCATCCCGAAGTCCCTCTACGACGGCACCGACGCCGCGGACCGAAGCCAGCGCATGCAGGGCATCACCAAAGCCCTGAACGACGGAGTCGCCGTCCCCCTGGGCTACTACCGCATGACCATGCGCGTCCCCGCCCCCCTCGACCGCGAACCCGTCGTAGAGCGCCCCACCACCAGGCAAGACACCGCCCCCGACTACCAGGCCACCCCGCCTCATGCGTCCTTGTCGTCCCTGTCGTCCATTTCGTCCCTTCGCCTTTCCCAGGAAGAAACCCACGGCGCCCTCGTC
>JBKKAU010000578.1:0-7321 GCA_046714475.1 Thermoanaerobaculia bacterium | reverse complement strand
GATGTGATAGAGGAGGTTGGCGAAGGTCGTTGCCATGAGCGCAAAAGATCTCCTTGTAGGGTCAGGCGGCGGAGTATATATCGGTTGGTGAGAACCTGAAGGGAACTTGCCTGCGCCCCTACCGGGGCTAGGAGGTGGAGTGGGTGGGTCGCGTACCTGGCATTGAAATGCCAGGCTTTATGCCTGTGCCCCTGCGGGGCGGATCAGACGTCTCCGCCGTCGAGTGTGCGACACCAGGCAAGATGTGTACAACAGGGTGGGTGGAAACCCTGGGCGCTCTGACGGCGGACTGCTCAGCACGATTACAATATCCAGAGCTCTCGCCGTCTCGATCGGAGGTTCCGGATGCCCGCGTTCCGCCTCGCCCTGTGTCTTGCGCTGCTCGTGGCCTGTCTCGCCGCCGCGCCGACCGGCTTCCTCACCGGCCGGGTGGTCGGCCCGGACGGCGAGCCCGTCGCCGGCGCCGCCCTGTTCTCCTTCGAGGAGACGGTGGTCGAGACCGAGCACCGGCGCTCGACGTCGTCTTCCCAGAAGAACCTCGGCGAGACGGATGAGGACGGCCGCTTTCGCCTCACCCTGCCGCCCGGGCCGTTCACCCTGCGGGTGGTGGCCGCCGGCCGCCTGAGCGGGAAGGCCGATGGGCTGGAGATCCCGGAAAGCGGCGAGACCGGTCCGATCGAAGTCGTGCTGGAGGAAGAGGCGGTCGGGACGGTCCTCGAAGGACGGGTCTTCTACGCCGACGGCGCCCCGGCCACCAACGTCCATCTCTCCGTCTTCTCCGTGGAGGAGAAGGGAGCCGCTCCCCGGTTTGCCTCGGGAAACACCGACGCGCAAGGCCGGTACCGCGTCACGGTCCGTGGCCCAGGCCAGTACCGGGTCTACGCCGGGCGGACCGGGGTTTCGACCCGCGGCGGCCCCGACGCGACCGTCGAGCTGCGCGAGGGCGTCACCCCTCTGGACATCCATCTGGAAGACCTGGACCCGAGCGGTTAGAGCGCTCGCCTCTTACTTCTCCTTGACTCCCGAGACGTGGGAGGCCACGGCCTTCCACGTCCCGTTCCGCTTGATCAGCACGTTCGTGGACTGGTACTCGGTGACGGAGGGGCGCCCCTTCTCGTCCCGGTCCCGGATCGTGCCGGTGCCTCCTACGATGGCCGTGCCGTTCTCGAAGATGTCCAGCCGGGTGACCTCGAAGGTGAGGGAGTCATAACCCGGCTTGTTGTTGCGCACCCAGTCGAGCTCCTGGGCCTTGGTGGATCTGTTGCCGTCCGCGTCGACCATCTGGAACTCGTCGGCGAGGATGCGGTCGAGCAGCGCGGCGTCCTGCTCCTTGTACGCCTTCGGCCACTCCACCTCCTTCAGCCGCCGCAACGCCTTCTCGTCCTCGGACCGGTCCTGGCCGGCCGCCAACCCAGGCAGGGCGAGCGCGAGAACGACAACCGACAGCAGACTCTTCACTCCCTGGGACATGGGGGCTCCTCCTCTGGATCGACCGTTTATAGCAGCCCGGAGGCGACGGCGCCCGGGGCCGTCGGGGATTTTTCAGCTTCTTTACAGAGTGCCATGGGGGTACCATTTGGCTATGCAAGTCGCAACCGGAACCGTCGTCAACGGGAAGATTGTCGTGGAAGGTGTCTCTCTCGAGGAGGGAGCGGTCGTCGCCGTGGTCACCCGCGGCGCTGACGAGAGCTTCTCGCTCACGGAGGCGCAGGAGAACGAGCTTCTGGCTGCCATGGCCGAGATCGAGCGCGGTGAGTACGTTACCCTCGAAGAGTTGCTGCAGTCGTTGCCCAAGCACGGCTGAGCATGGCGCTTCGGATCCGAATTTCCGCTCGCGCAGCAAGTCAAGTCCGCAGGGCGGCTGAATGGTGGGAGCAGAATCGCCCCGCCGCTCCCGGCGCGATCGGCGCGGACTTCGGTGAAGCCGTCGCTCTGCTAGCCGAACAGCCAGGAATGGGAGCGAAGTACGAAGGCGCGCGAGCTCCGGGGGTCAGGCGCCTCTTCCTCGGCCGTGTCGGCTACTTCATCTATTACAAGGTTGAAAACGCTGTGGCATGCGAGTCGCGAGCACCAACCCGTGCTCAAGTGATCTGAGCCGGCTTCCCCAGCCCGAGTCCTTCAGTACCTCCTCAAGGTGAGGGGAACCCCCAGGCGGGAGCGTTCCTCTTTCTCAAGACGCCGAGCGCTTGAACCCGGCTTCTCGACAGACCGGCTCTCTCCTGAGACCGAGAGACACCAATACGTATAAGCACAGAACGGGCACGACAAGACCAAAGGGGAAGGGGATCGTCATGGGTCCGAATTTCTCGTATCGAGGCGTGATGATGTCACTCATGGCCGTGGCGGCGTTCGCGCTCACCGCGGCGCTTTCGTCCGGTCCGGAAAAGAGTCCCGCACCGGCCTTTTCCTCCCCGTACACGCTCTTCGAGAGCGGACAGGTGCGCCCGCTCGCGATGTCTCCGGACAAGCGGCTCCTGTTCGCCGTCAACACGCCCGACAACCGCCTCGAGGTCTTCCGCGTCCACGAGCGTCAGCTCGACCACGCCGCCTCCATCCCGGTGGGACTCGAGCCGGTCGCGGTCGCGGCCCGGACGAACCGCGAGGTCTGGGTGGTCAACCATCTCTCGGATAGCGTGAGCGTCATCGAGCTCGATGACGACGGCACGGCCGGGCACGTCGAACGCACTCTCCTCGTCGGCGACGAGCCGCGCGACATCGTCTTCGCCGGACCGGGGCGGAGACGGGCGTTCATCACCACGGCTCATCGCGGCCAGAACATCCCGTTCGATCCCCAGCTCTCGACCCCGGGCGTGGGGCGCGCGGACGTCTGGGTGTTCGACGCGAACGAGCTCAACGCCCCCGGCAATGCCCTGGGCGGTACGCCGATGACCATCGTCACCCTGTTCACGGACACTCCGCGCGCCCTCGCGGTGACGCCCGACGGCGCCCGCGTCTACGCCGCCGGCTTCCACACCGGCAACCGGACCAGCATCGTCCCCGAGACCTCGCTCCCGGACGGCTTCGGCCCGGACGGCGTCCCGGGACCTTCCACCAACGCCCAGGGCCGCCCCGCGCCCGAAGTCGGGGCCATCGTCAAGTGGAACGGCTCCCATTGGGTCGACGCGCTCGGCCGCCCCCGCGACCAGTACATAAAGTTCTCGTTGCCCGACGAGGACGTGTTCGTGATCAACGCCATGGCCAACCCGCCGCGCTCGCTTCCGGGAGCGGGCAACGTCTTCCAGGGCGTCGGCACCATCCTGTACACGATGGCCGTCAATCCCGTGAACGGCAAGATCTATGTCGCCAACACCGAGGCGAACAACGCCGCGCGGTTCGAGGGCCCGGGGACCTTCGCCGGGCATAGCCTGCGCGGCCGCCTGCACGAGAGCCGCATCACCGTGCTCTCACCCGGCGGCGGCGTGGCGGCGAGGCACCTCAACAAGCACATCGATTACGACAACTGCTGCGCGCCGATTCCGAACGCCGAGAATGCCCGGTCCCTCGCCCTGCCCCAGGGCATGGCGGTGACCGGCAATGGCGCGACCCTCTATGTCGCGGCCCTGGGGTCCGACAAGGTAGGAGTCTTCTCCACGGCGCAGCTCGATACCGACACGTTCGAGCCGAGCACGGAGAGCCACATCCCCGTGAGCGGCGGCGGCCCCACCGGCCTCGTCCTCGACGAGGACAGGAGCCAGCTCTACGTAATGACGCGTTTCGACAACGGGATCTCGATCGTCGACACGGCGACGCGGGCGGAGACGGCGCACGTCCGGATGCACAACCCGGAGCCGCCGAGCGTCGTGACCGGCCGCCGCTTCCTCTATGACGCGAGGTTCTCGTCGAGCCGCGGCGACTCCTCCTGCGCGAGCTGTCACGTCTTCGGCGACCTCGACAGCCTGGCGTGGGACCTCGGCAACCCGGACGGGGAGGCCTTCGACAACCCCGGCCCCTTCATCACCCAGCTCCTCAACCTGGTCACGGGACAGCCCATGGAGCCCGTCTTCCACCCGATGAAGGGCCCGATGTCGACGCAGAGCCTGCGCGGCATGGCGAGCCACGGCCCGATGCACTGGCGCGGCGACCGTACCGGCGGCAACGACGCGTCGAGCGCGCAACCGGACAGCGGCAGCTTCGACGAGCGCACGGCGTTTGACAAGTTCAACGAGGCGTTCCCCGATCTGCTCGGCCGCCATGCGACCATCCCGCAAGCGGACATGGACGCGTTCACCGACTTCATCCTACAGATCACATATCCGCCGAACCCCAACCGGCGGCTCGACAACGTGCTCACCGCGGACCAGGACGCCGGGCGCCAGCTCTTCGACACGGTCAACTGCGGTATCCCGTCGGCTCCGGAGCTCAACGGCGCCATCCTCACGTGCAGCAGTTGTCATGTGATCAACCCGAACGCCAACCCCGGCACCGCAAAGCCCGGGCTCTTCGGCACGTCCGGCCTCTCCGGCTTCGACTTCAACCCGCAGCTTTTGAAGACCCCCCACCTGCGCAACCTCTATCAAAAGGTGGGGATGTTCGGGAATCCCGAGAACCCCGGGTTCCTCGGCGGCGACAACGGTTTCAAGGGGGATCAGGTGCGCGGCTTCGGGTTCCTCCACGACGGGAGCGTCGACACGGTGTT
Organism: Thermoanaerobaculia bacterium; assembly: GCA_046714475.1. Lineage (GTDB taxonomy): Bacteria > Acidobacteriota > Thermoanaerobaculia > Multivoradales > UBA5704 > DASPJI01. Next base: position 2,685 of record JBKKAU010000578.1, on the reverse strand, counting down.
CCGCTTCACCCATGGGCTCAGCTTCTCGGAAGTCTTCAACGGGCCCGGCACCAACAGCCTCCCGGAGGGGCCGGAGGGGGAGATCCAGCGGCGGCAGCTCGAGGCGTTCATCCTGGCGTTCCCCACCAACCTGGCGCCCGTCGTGGGCCAGCAGATCACGCTCACGGCTGCGAGCTCCCCGGCGGTGGGCACCCGCGTCAACCTCCTGCGCCAGCGCGCGGACGCGGGGGAGTGCGATCTCGTCGCCAAGGCCAGCGTCTTCGACGACGAGGCCGGCTTCCTCTACATGGGGTCGGGCCTGTTCGCGAGTGACCGGCGCGGGCTGCCGCCCATCAGCACCGCGGCGCTGCTGTCTCTGACCACGGATTTCGGCCGCCCCGTGACGTACACCTGCGTGCCGCCCGGCTCCGGAGAGCGCATCGGCGTGGACCGCGATGGGGACGGCTCCTGGGACGGCGACGAGCGGCAAGCTCATACCGATCCGGCGCATCCGGGCAGCAGGCCCTGAGTTGAGCAGGCCCGGCGGGCAGATTCATGCCTGCCGGGCCCCCTCCAAAGTTTCCGCTCTGCAGGGCGGCGTCCTGGCGGACAAGGTCCTCGAGAGCCCACCCCCAGTCGTCTTCATCGTCGTCCTCTGGTGGTGATGGCGAGAGCCTGTCGATCCGGCTGCCGGGGCGGTGGCATCCCGGCGGGGAGGAGCTCTCAGGGCAGCTCGAAGTACTGCCTGTGCCTATGGATGGTCTTCAACCGCCCATCTCGAAATTCAAGACTGATCGTGTTGAAGAACGAGCGCGGTTTCCCAACGAACATCGTCCATCGGTCAGCATGTTCAACCAGCCCATATTCGGAATCGGCAAAACCAACCGGTTGGCGTCTCGCCATCCAGCCGGTCGACAGCCGCATCTGTTCGTATCCTGGACGAGCTGTCAGTTCTTTGAGCTGTGCCAGGACCTCGTGTCTTGTCTGGCCTTGGCGAAAATGTAGGTCAGCCGTGTTCGCCGGACGCCAACCGGCAACGAGATTGGGGGGCGGAAGGCCGATGGATTCCAGCTGATCTCCTTGAAACCGAAGCACCGCGATGATTTCATTCCGTGGCTTGCGTGGGCTCTCAAGAATCCAGTCGTTCCACTGGTGAAAGCGCGGTCGCGCCTCCGCGAGAGTGAGGGTGCGATCCAGCCATGGGTTCATGCGTATCTCGTCGTCGCGATCGCCCGTGCTGTCTATTCCGCTGACCTGACCCTGGCGAAACAGCGATTGCGCGGCGCGGTAGGCCTGCTCCTTCGATTGGCCGATCGTGAATCCGTATTCGGAGCCTTGCGTCACGTCCTCGTCGAGGTAGCTCAGAAAGAGGAACGAGACATAACCGAGTGGAACCGCAACGACGATGCCCGCGGCGATCAGTATCGCCCGGGTCGATCTCCGCCGGTGCGGCTCCCTGGGAGTGTCAGTGCGCAGATTCGTGCTGAGGCCGACTGCCCTGGTCATTGGCCGGCGGGCGGTTGCCAAAGTTCTACCTTGTTTCCTTCTGGATCGATGACCCAGGCAAACTTTCCGTACTCGGAATCGTCGGTCTTCTCGAGAACGTTGCAGCCTTCTTCGCGTAAGACTTTAACCAGGGCGTGGAGATCCTCCACCCGGTAATTGACCATGAACGTTGCAGTGCTGGGCGCAAAGGGGTCACCTTGCGCCGAACCAATGGACCAGATGGTTGTTCCGGCAACCGGCTTACCTTCACCGTCGGTCCAGGTGAAAGCCGTACCACCCCATTCTTGGACATCGATTCCGAGGTGCCGCTTGTACCAAGCCTGTAGCGCCGGAGCGTCTTTGGCTTTGAAGAAGATGCCACCAATGCCAGTGACTCGCTTCATAGAACCTCCGCGGTTCGGTGGTGGTGAGGGAGAGTGTGGAGTCGTAGACTTCTGTCCCAATGGCTACCTTCTCGGCTCATACCGCATCGCCACCGCCCCCGAGCCGAGCTCCAGCCGGCTCACGAGCTTCAAGTCGACACGCTTCGATAACCCCGCGAACAACGTCGGCCCATGGCCCGCTACCCTGGGATGCACGACGAACTCGTACTCATCGATCAATCCCAGCTCCGCCAAGGCCTGCGGGAGCTTCACGCCTCCCACGAACAGTCCCTTGCCCGACTCCCGCTTGAGCTGCTGAACGGCCGTCTCCAGGTCCCCACGCACGAGCTCCGCGTTCCAATCGACCTGATCCAGGGTGCTCGACACAACGTACTTCTTTGCCGCGTCGATCGTACGGGCGAAGGGTTCCATCCAAGGTTCCACCCAATCAGGCCTCGCTCCCGTGCGCGCCGGCGTCCGCCACGCTGCCTCCATCATCTCGTAAGTCACCCGGCCAAAGAGGAGGGCATCGGCCTGATCGAGGTTCTCGCGCGCGTGACGATGCAAGTCTTCGTCCGCAACCATTTCACGATGATCGCAGCACCCGTCCAAGGTGACGTTGATGGAGTACCTAAGGGGTCGCATTACGTGCTCCTGAAGCGGGGGAAGTCTGCTGCCCGAGCTCTTGGGCAAGCCCGATGAGAATTCCTTCGGGGCCCCGGATGTAGCAGAGCCGATACGTGTCTTCGTACTGAACCACTTCGCCGACGAGCTCCGCGCCGCGTTTGCCGAGCCGGGCGAGCGTATCGTCGATGTCCTCCACGGTGAACATGACGCG
>JBKKAU010000577.1:0-5891 GCA_046714475.1 Thermoanaerobaculia bacterium | reverse complement strand
CCGGGGGCATCTCTCCCTCCAGATCAATCAATCAATTCTCACAAGATCGATATGCTTGCCCCCTCCGCGGGCACAGGCTAGACTGACTGCAGATTTCCCAAGATGTCGATTGTGGGTCTTCCATTGCGGAATCCGTTGCGCGAGCGCTCGCCCGAGCTCTGGCGGACCGCCTGCCAGGAGATGGCCAGGCGGGCTCGGGGCGGTGTGGTCTTCTATCCCGCAGCAATCGCCTTCCTCGGGCTGGGCTTGGACCTGTTGCGGCTCGCCCCCGCGGCCTTCGCCGTGATCATGGCGCTGGTCGTGTCGATAGCCGTCGTCAGGCAGATGGTGATCCATCGCTTCGAGACCCTCTACGACCGCGCGCCGCGCCTCTGGCAGGCAGGTTTCTTCGGTGGGGTCCTGGCGAGCTGCGGCGTGTTCGGCGGGATGTTCTACGTCCTCGTCCGGCAGCGCGGTCTGGATGCGTTCACCCTGTTCGTGCTGGCCGTGGCCGCCGGGCTCGCGATCCTGTCGGTCTCCGTCTACTCGCACGCGCTGCCCGTCGTCCATATCTACATCCTCCTGATGATGGGGCCGCCGGCGGTGGCGCTGGCACAGACGGAGATGGACGGCCGCTACCCGGAGCTCTGGTTTTTCTGGGCCATCGTCGCCGCCTCGGCCTATCTGTTCTGGGCCGCGAGACAGCAGCACCGCGAGCGTTGGGCGAGCCTGGCCGAGCGCCATCAGCTCTCGGACCTGCGGCACGACCGTGACGAGCTCGAGCGTCTCGTGGCGGAGCGCACCCGGGAGATGGAGCGGACGAGCCGGGACTACCGGCAGATCTTCGAGAACGCCCACGATCCCATCCTCATCTTCAGACCGGACGACGAACAGGTCCTGAACGTCAACCGCCGGGCCTGCGAGGTCTACGGCTTCACCCGCGACGAGTTTCTGCGGATCTCCCTCGATTCGATCTCCGAAAATGTCCCCAAGGGGCAGCGGCAGATCCGGTCGACCCTGGAGAGCGGTGTCTACCATCACTTCGAGTCCATCCAGTTCCGCAAGAACGGCAGCCGGATGTTTCTCGAGATCAACGCGTCCGTCATCGAGTACGAGGGGCAGCGCGCCATCCTGAGCATCAACCGGGACGTGACCGAGCGCCGCCGGACCGAGTCGCTGCGCCTGGCCAAGGAGGCCGCCGAACGCGCCGCCCAGGCCAAGACCCAGTTCCTTGCCAACATGAGCCACGAGATCCGGACGCCGATGGCCGGAGTCGTCGGCCTCGCCGACCTGCTGCTCGCCACCAACCTTGACGAGCGGCAGACCGAGTACGCCCAACTCATTCAGTCCTCGGCGGTGTCGCTGCTGCGGGTCATCGACGACATCCTCGATTTCTCCAAGATCGACTCCGGCAAGCTGACGTTCGAAGACATCTCCTTCGACCTCGGGGCGACGTTGCGCCAGGTCGTCGAGCTGCTGCGGCTGGCCGCGGTGGCCCGGGGGACCTCTCTGGACCTCCACCTCGCGGAAGACCTGCCCTCCTGGGTGCGCGGCGATCCAGGCCGTCTGCGGCAGGTGCTGATCAACCTGGTGGGCAACGCCGTCAAGTTCACCGCCGGAGGAGAGGTGAGGGTGCGGGCGGAGATAACGGGGTGCGAATGGATCCACATCCGCGTCGAGGACACCGGGATCGGTATCCCTGTCGAGGCCCAGGGACGGCTTTTCGAGATTTTCTCACAGGCCGACGATTCGACCTCCCGGCGCTTCGGCGGCACCGGGCTCGGTCTCGCCATCAGCAAGCGGATCGTCGAGGCGATGGGAGGAGAGATCGGGTTCGAGAGCACGCCGGAGAAGGGCTCGACCTTCTGGATCACGCTCCATCTGGAGCGCTCGGCGCCGCTCGTCGACGCCGTGCGCTCGGCGGGCCGGCCCGCCCCTTCGCGCTGCATCCTGACGGCCGAAGACAACCCGATCAATCAGCTCGTGATCAGCGAGCAGCTCAAGACGCTCGGCTATGAGGTCACCGCGGTCAGCAACGGTCTCGAAGTCCTGGAGGCCCTCGCGACCGGAACCTATGACCTCGTGCTGATGGATTGCCAGATGCCGCATCTCGACGGGTACGAAACGGCGTCCCGCATCCGGCAGCTCCCCGGCGAGACGGCGCGTATCCCGATCGTCGCGCTGACGGCGCATGCCCTGCAGGAGGAGCTCGACAAGTGCCTCGCGGCGGGCATGAACGACTACATCACCAAGCCGTTCCGGGAAGAGGCCCTGCAGCGCAAGCTCGAGCGCTGGCTAGGAGGGGACCCGGAGACATCGGCGCAGGCCCTGGAGCCGGCCCCTCCCACCCCCGCGGAGGAGGCGGTCGATCCCTGGCAGCTCGACTCGCTGCGCCTCCTCGGCAGGGAGGCGGGCTCGGACTTCGTGCCCAACCTCATCGAACAGTTCCGGAGCCTTCCCTACCTCGACGAGCTCCGCCGGGCGCTCGACCGCGGCGACCGTCTGGCCCTCAAGGGCCGCGCCCACGCCCTCAAGGGGACGAGCTCCCTGCTCGGCGCGGTGCGCCTGCCCCGGCTCTGCGCCCAGCTCGAGAGGGACTGCCTGGAGGCGACGCCTGAGGAGTGCCTGCAACAGCTCGTCCTGATCGAAGACGAGCACCGCAAGGTCCTCCACAAGCTGTCCAAGGTCCTCAAGCCCGGCGCGGCGCCGAAGCGCCACCCCGGACCTCCCCCTACTGGGCCGGCTCGATAAAGAAACCCGCCACGTCCACGATCAGGTGCGTCGAGCCCGACGGCGCGACGAACGGGCGGAGCTTGAGCCTGCCGTACTTCGTGGGAGCACCGCGGAAGATCTTCTGCGCTTCGTCCAGGAGCCGCTCGAGGAGGACTGGAATAAGGCGTTAGGAGCCTGCTCCCCGAAGATGAGCCAACTCCTCTTCCAGGGCTTTCGTCCGAGCTTCGGCCTCGGCTCGGGCTGACGCTTCCGCGACGGCACGCGCCTCCGCTTCGGCCCGGGCTGACGCTTCCGCAAAGGCGCGCTCCTCCGCCTCGGCGCGGGCTGACGCTTCCGCGAAGGCGCGGGCTTCGGCCTCGGCGCGGGCCTTGGAGTCCCGCTCAGCGTTCGCCTCAAACTCCTCGGGCCAAAGCAGCACCTCCCCGCTGGCCGCGTCGATCAGGCGAAGGCGGTTCCCCTCAGGCCGCATGAAGACCCTGGTTGTCCGGCTCAAGAGCGAGCCGTCCGGCTCCAAGGGGATGGGCTGGTATCTTCCCGTTTGCAGGCGAAAACCCTGAACCGGCGGGTGGAGGTACTCTTCATAAGGATCGAAGAGGATGTACTCCTCCACGCCCATCTTCTCGTATCGGGCACGCTTGTCGTGCAGGTCCTCACGCCGTGTCTTGCGCGAGGTGACCTCGATGACCAGGCTCGGCGGCCGGCCCTCCTCCCACAGCAGATAGTTGGGCCGAGCCCACTTGGTCACGCCCTGGGCCACAAGCACGTCCGGGGCAAGGGCCGCCCGCGGATTGCCTTTCTCATAGCAGAGGAAGAGGTTGCCACCGACCCAGACGTCCGCTACGTCGCGGTATCGCCGCCTCAGCACCGCGATTGTGTCGCTCATGACTTCTCGGTGGAGGGTGGTTTCGGCCATAGGTTTGCCGTCGGAGGTCGGGTATTCGATCTCCTGTTCGAGCGGGATCGCGTTCATGCGTACCCTCCTTCTCCTCGACAGGTTGCGGGATCAGAGCACGAAAGCTCGTCCAGACGCAACGGTTGGCCAAGGACCATAGTAGCACGGCGTTGCGGACCGGCCGGCTCAGCCTCTCAGACCAGGACTGGAGTGTCCCAATCCTCCACGGATGGAGCCGCAGGCTCCATGGGATCCGCCCGCTCAATGCACGCTTCCAGAACCTCGGCGAGGGTCTCCACGTGGGACGCTTCGAGGATCGTCATGTGGCCGCCGGGGACGGCGTGGACCTCCACGCCGCCCGCCGCGACGGTACCCCAGCCGAGGGTGGGGTCCTCGAAAATCTGCCGCCGTTGCGGGGGCAATTCCTGGAGGACGGCCGGATCGACGCTGCTCGCCCGCAACAGGGTGATTTTTCCCGGATAGGTGGAAACCTTGTAGCGTTGGATGGCCGTCGCCCTGGAGCTCCACCCCAGAGCCAGACCGCGCAGGAGCGGGATATCGAGATCCGGTCCGAGCGCCTCCATGTTTCCAAGGATCTCCAGGCCCCGCGCGAGCTGGTCGTCGAGGGAAAGACCGCGCAGCGCGTCCGCATCGAGCTCCAGCGTACGCCCCTGGGCGCGGGCGAGATGCCGCAGGATGTCGGCGACGACGGTCGCGGTGTCGACTTCCGCGGCTTCGTCGCCCGCAGAGACCGGCTCATCCAGGATGGCGAGCAGCGCCACCTCCTCTCCGGCGCCGGTGAGCTGTCGCGCCATCTCGAAGGCGACGACCGCGCCGAAAGAGTACCCGGCCAGAAGGTAGGGGCCGGCGGGCTGAAGGCTCCGCACGGCTTCGAGGTACTCGGCCGCCATCTCTTCGATCGTCGCCGGCGGCGCTTCGTCCTGCCCGTCCAGGGAGCGCGCCTGGAGGCCGTAGAACGGGCGGTCCGTGCCGAGCTGGCGGGCGAGGCGGTAATAGGCGAGAACCTCTCCCCCGAGCGCATGGACGCAGAAGAGCGGCGTCCGCGCCCCGAGGGGCTGGATCGGCACCAGCGGCGACCAGGGGGCGCCGCCCTCCTCCTCGAGCCGTGGGTCCGTGAAAACCTCCTCGCTTTCCCGGGCCTGCTGGATCAGTTGCCGCAACGCGCCGGCATAGGCCGCGGCCAGTCGTTCCGCGGTCTCCCGGCGATGCGTCCGCGAGCCGTAGGTCAGGGTGATCCCGAGCCGGCCATCGGCCACGATGCCGCCCACCTCCAATTTGTGGGTGCGGTGGGCGCGCGGGCTCCGACTGGGACCGGCGGAGGCCGTGGAAGCCTGGAAAAGAGAGCCCTCCTCGGACGTGGCGCCGGCCTGGCCCAGATAGTTGAAGAGGACCTCCGCAGCCGGAGCCGCTGCCAGGAGGCCGGCCGCCTGCAACAGGCCGTAGCCGATACCGCGCCCGGGCACGGCGCGCAACCGCCCCCTGGTGCTTATCAGGGCGTCGCCGGGGCCGGCGTCGCCCTCCAGGACGACCGGATACATTGAGGTGAACCAGCCCACGGTGCGCGAGACGTCGAGGTGGTCAAAGAGCGGCTCGCGGCCGTGCCTCTCCAGGTCCACCCGCAGGTGCGGGGAGCCGGTCCAGGCCGCCAGGGCTCGTACCAGGGCGCTGAGCAGCGCTTCGTCGATGCGGCTGTGGTAGACCGACGGCAGGGTCTGGAGGAGGTCCGCGGTCTCTTCGGCGCTGAGCTCGAAGGAGACCGTGTCCTCGTCCCCGACGAGATTGCCGTCTTCGGGGAAGTCCACCGGCAGGCGGGGCACGGGGATCCGGGCGGTCTCGCGCCAGTAGTCGAGCTCGCCGGCCAACGCCTCGGCATGCCCGGCCAGGCGGCGGGCCCACTCCTGGAACGAGGTGGTCTTGGACGGGAAGGCCGGACGCAGCCCGCCTGCGGCCTGGCGGTAGGCCCCCTCCAGGTCTTCGAGCAGCACGCGCCAGGAGACCCCGTCCACCACGAGGTGGTGGGTGACCCAGAGGAGCCGGGCCGCCTCCCCGGCGCCGGCGTCGAACAGGCAGAGGCGGGTGAGGGGTCCCGCCGGCAGATCGAAGCCTGCCTGGAGAGCCGCGGCCGACTGCTCCAGGGCCTCGCGCCAGCGGGATGCCGGCAGGCCCGACAGGTCGATCCGGGAGAAGGGCGCCACCGGCGCGGCCGACGCGTTCTCCTGCCGCCAGACATCCCCCTCCTCATGGAACCTCATGCGCAGGGCGTCGT
>JBKKAU010000576.1:0-1638 GCA_046714475.1 Thermoanaerobaculia bacterium | reverse complement strand
GTCGGCAGCCACTGAACCGTGAGAGTCGAGGGCCCAGCCGGCAACCTGGAAGACTCCCCAGCCGACCGTGGTCCCCGGTCGCGGCGCGTCGAGGCAACCGCGTGGTGTTTCCGATGCGCCCGCCTTTTGGGGGCCGGCAGGGGTTCGCAAGAAGCCGGGCACGATGGACGGCATTCTAGTCGAAGGAGGTGCCGGGACCGGCGAGAACTGGTGCGCGAGAACTGGTGCTAGCCTTTCTGGGTTGGATTCCCCGAGGGTCTGACCCTCCCTCCAAAGCGGCGGGCGGAGCCTGGACGTGCCGCCCGCCCGTTCCTGAACCTACGACAAGCCGCTCACAGAAGCCGGACGCTATACTCCGCGTATGGACCTGACGGCCTTCCCCGGAGGCGACCTTGTCCAGGAAGGGCTCGCCGACCTCGCCCGAGGGGCCGAGACCATCCCTGCCCTCCTGGTCTCGATCGGCGCTCCCCGGCTGCGCCGTCTGGGCCTCCAGGTCCCCGAGATGGTCGTCCCCTCTCCCGAACACCGCCTCTACGAGCGGCTCGCGGAGTCCGATCCGGATTCGGCGCACTCCCGCTACAACGCCCTGGTGCGGCGGCTCGTCAGCTTCGAGAATGCGGCGGAATGCGTCGGCCTGTAGACGCGGAGCGGATCCGCCGCTTCATGAGCGTGCTGGGCGACGAGGTTGACAGGGAAGGCCGCCTCTATTTCACCGGCGGCGCCACAGCCGTTCTTCTGGGCTGGCGGCCGAGCACGATCGACGTGGACATCAAGGTGGAGCCGGAATCCGACCGGCTCTTCCGCGCTTTGCCGCGGATCAAGGACGAGCTCGAGATCAACATCGAGCTCGCCGCCCCTGACCAGTTCATCCCCCCGGTCCCGGGTTGGCAGGAGCGGAGCGCCTTCATCGGCCGCCAGGGGCGGCTCTCCTTCTACCACTACGACTTCTACGCCCAAGCACTCTCGAAAATCCAGCGCGGGCATGCCCAGGACCGCACGGACGTCCGGGAAATGATCCGCCGCGGGTTGATCGACCGGGACGAGCTTCGCAGACGCTTCGAGCAGATCGAGCCGCAGCTCCATCGCTATCCCGCGATCGACCCGGATGCCTTCCGTAGAGCCCTGGAAGAGGCGCTCGCGGAGCAAGGAAAAGAGCCCGGCGCGGAACTGGCGCCCGCTTGAAGCCTGGACGTGCCGCCCGCCTGTTTCCGAAGGGCGCGATGAATCGCGCCCGGTATGGATTGGCTGATCGGACGTTCGTTGCCCAGCGGGCCGACAGTCGGCGATAATGCCAGGCGTGTCGCACAGTCTGGGATAGAAGACGATATGCCTTGTGCGTTCATGATCCTCCTCTTCGCGACGGTCGCCGCGGCTTCCACGGTTCCCGCCCAGCTTGACGCGATCCTGAAGGACTACGACCGTGCCGATGCGCCGGGGGCCAGCGTGCTCGTGGCATTGGACGGGAAGGTTCTCTACCGCAAGGCCTTCGGCCTCGCCAACCTCGAAGAGAGGACGCCCGTCACCACGGCCACCAACTTCCGGCTGGCCTCGGTCACCAAGCAGCTCACCGCCACGGCCGTGCTCCTCCTGGCCGAGCGGGGAAAGCTGTCTCTCGACGATCCACTGACCCGCTTCTTC
>JBKKAU010000575.1:0-10344 GCA_046714475.1 Thermoanaerobaculia bacterium | reverse complement strand
GGTCTACGGCGAGCTGTGCATCGGCGGCGCCGGCCTGGCGCAGTCGTACCTCGGCCGGCCCGACCTCACGGCGGAGCGGTTCATCCCCGACCCGGTGGGACCCATGGGGGAAGCGCCCGGCGCGCGGCTCTACCGCACGGGCGACCTGGCGCGTCACCGGCCGGACGGCAACCTGGAGTTCGGCGGCCGGGTGGACGACCAGGTCAAGGTCCGCGGCGTCCGCGTCGAGCCCGGCGAGGTCGAGGCGGCGCTCGCGTCGCACCCGGCGTTGCGTGCGGCGGTGGTGGCCGCCCGGACCGACAAGGCCGGCGCCCGGCTGCTCGCCTGGGTGGTGCCGCAGGCTGGTCAGGCGCCGACGGTCAGCGAGCTGCGCGGCTTCCTGGGCCAGCGGCTGCCCGAGCCCATGATCCCGGCCGCCTTCGTGACCCTGGAGGCCTTGCCGCTGCTGCCCAACGGCAAGGTCGACCGCCGCGCCCTGCCCGAGCCCGGCAACGAGCGGCCGACCCTGGCCGCCGAGTACGCCGCGCCCGAGGGCGAGCTGGAGACCGCCATCGCCGGCATCTGGCGCGACCTGCTGGGGGTCGACCGGGTCGGCCGCGACGACAACTTGTTCGAGCTGGGCGGCCACTCGCTGCTGCTCGTCCAGGCCAACCAGCGGCTGCGCGAGGCGCTCGGCCGCGAGATCCCGGTGGTCGACCTGTTCCGGTTTCCGACCGTGGGGCAGCTCGCCGGCCACCTGGCCGGGGAGGCCGCGTCCGCGGTCAGCGTGCAGAAGGTCGAGGAGGTCACCGGCAAGCAGCGGCAGGCCCTGGCCCGCCAGCGCCAGGCCGCCGCCCGGGCGATGCAGTCCCGGGGCCGCAGGGAGTCGGCATGATCGATCCGGACAGCGAAGACTTCGTCGAAGCCGTCGCCGTCATCGGCATGGCCGGCCGCTTTCCCGGGGCGCGCGACCTCGGCGAGTTCTGGCGCAACCTGCGCGATGGTATCGACTCGCTCCAGACCTTCGGCGAGGCGGAGATGCTCGCCGCCGGCACCCGGCCCGAGACGATCGCCGCCCCCAACTTCGTCGGCGCCGGGCAGCTCCTCGACGACGTCGACCTCTTCGACGCCGGGTTCTTCGGCTTCGCCCCGCGCGAGGCCGAGCTGCTCGATCCGCAGCACCGCCTGTTCATGGAGTGCTGCTGGCAGGCCCTGGAGCAGGCCGGCTACGCCGTCGAGGACTACGACGGCTGGATCGGCGTCTACGGCGGCGTGAGCCTCAGCAGCTACCTGTTCCACAACATCGCCTCGCACCCCGAGATCGTGGCCCAGGTGGGCGACTTCCAGACGATCCTGTCGACCGACCGCGACTACCTGACCACCCGGGTCTCCTACAAGCTGAACCTCAAGGGGCCGAGCGTCAACGTCCAGACCGCCTGCTCGACGTCGCTGGCCGCCGTCCACTTCGCCTGCCAGGCCCTGCTGGCTTACCAGACGACGATCGCCCTGGCCGGCGGCGTGCGGGTCACCTTCCCGAGGAAGACCGGCTACCTCCATCAGAAGGGGGGGATCGTCTCGCCGGACGGCCACTGCCGCGCCTTTGACGCCGACGCCGCGGGCGCCTTCTTCGGCGAGGGGGTCGGCGTCGTGGCGCTCAAGCGGCTGTCCGAGGCGCTCGCCGACGGCGACGCCATCCACGCGGTGATCCGCGGCACGGCGATGAACAACGACGGCGCCGGCAAGGTGGGCTATACGGCGCCCAGCGTCGAGGGGCAGTCCGAGGTCATCTCGTTCGCCCAGTCGATCGCCGGGGTGGACCCCGACAGCATCCAGTACGTCGAAGCCCACGGCAGCGCCACGCCGCTGGGCGATCCGATCGAGGTGACCGCCCTCACCCAGGCGTTCCGCGCCAGGACCGACCGCCGGGGGTTCTGCGCCCTGGGATCGGTCAAGACCAACGTCGGCCACCTCGAAGCCGCCGCCGGCGTCGCCGGCCTGCTGAAGACGGTGCTGGCGCTGGAGAACAAGATCCTCCCGCCGAGCCTGCACTTCGAGAAGCCGAACCCGTCGATCGATTTCGAGAGCAGCCCGTTCTTCGTCAACACCGAAGCCCGCGAGTGGCCGGCCGACGGCGGGCCGCGGCGCGCCGGCGTCAGCTCGTTCGGCATGGGCGGGACCAACGTCCACGCCGTGCTGGAGGAGGCCCCCAAGCCCGAGCCCGCGGCGCCGTCTCGTCCCTGGCAGCTGCTGGTGCTGTCGGCGCGCAGCGAAACGGCCCTCGACGCCGCCACCGCGAACCTCGCCGCGCACCTGGAGCGCCAGGAACAGGACCTGGCCGACGTCGCCCACACCCTCCAGGTGGGGCGGCGCGCCTTCACCCACCGCCGCATCCTGGTCTGCAAGGACCGCGACGACGCCCTCGCGGCGCTCCAGGTCAGCGACCCGCGCCGGCTCCTCTCCGCGACGCCGGAGACCGCCCGCCGGCCGGTGATCTGGATGCTGTCGGGGCTCGGCGAGCACTACCCCGGGATGGGCGCCGGCCTCTACCGCTCCGAGCCGGTCTTCCGCGAAGCGGTGGACCGTTGTGCCGAGATCCTGAGGCCTCATCTCGGGCTCGACCTGCGGCAGGAGCTGTACCCCGGCGGGCCGGAGGCTCACGAGACCGGGAGCACCGGCTTCGACCTCAAGCGGCTGCTCGGCCGCGACCCGCGGCCGGCCCCCGCCGGGCGTCTCGCCGAGACCTGGCTCGCGCAGCCGGCGGTCTTCGTCACCGGCTACGCCCTCGCCTGCCTCTGGAAGCAGTGGGGCGTCGAGCCGCGCGGGCTGATCGGCTACAGCCTCGGCGAATACCTGGCCGCCTGCCTGGCCGGCGTCTTCTCGCTGGAGGACGCCCTGCGCGTCGTGGCTGGGCGGGCGAAGCTGATCCAGGAGCTGCCGGCCGGAGCCATGCTCGCCGTGCCGCTGTCCGAGGCGGAGGTCGCGCCGCTCCTCGGGGACGACCTGTCGCTCGCCGCGGTCAACGGACCGGCTTTCAGCGTCGTGGCCGGTCCCCCGGAGGCTGTCGCCGTCCTGGAGGAGCGCCTGACGGCACAGGGGAAGAGCTGCCGGCGCCTGACCACGACCCACGCTTTCCACTCGCGCATGATGGAGCCGGTGGCGCCCAGGCTCGCCGAGCTGCTGCGCGGCGTCACCCTGCGCGCCCCCGAGGTCCCCCTGGTCTCCAACGTCACCGGTACCTGGATGACGCCGGAGGAAGCGGTCGATCCGGAGTACTGGACCCGGCATCTCCTGCGGCCGGTGCGCTTCGGCGAGGGGTTGGCCGAGCTCTGGCGCGAGCCCGCGCGGCTGCTGCTCGAAGTGGGGCCTGGGCAGGCCCTGGCCACCCTGGCGCTCCAGCACCCGGCGAGCGCTGCGGCCCAGGCGCCGGTACTGCGGTCGCTGCGCCATCCCAGCGAGCAGCGGCCGGATGCCGCCATGGTCCTCGAAACCCTGGGGCGGCTCTGGCTATCGGGGGCGTCGGTCGATTGGAAGGGGTTCCGGGGCGATGAACGCCGGCGGCGGGTGCCGCTGCCCACCTATCCTTTCGAGCGGCAGCGCTTCTTCATCGAGGCGGCGCGCCGGCAGCCGGCTCCAATAGCAGCCGTAGCAGCCGACGCGGGCATCCCGCCGTCGGTCCAGGCCCCGGCGCCAGCCGATCGGGAGCTGCACGCCCGGCCCAACAACCTCAAGACGGCCTACGTGGAGCCGCGCACCCCGGTCGAGCGCGAGGTCGCCGGGATCTGGCGCGAGCTGCTCGGCGTGCGCGACGTCGGCGCGCACGACAGCTTCTTCGAGCTGGGCGGGAACTCGCTGCTCGCCCCGCGCCTGGTCATGGCGCTCAACGACCGCTTCGGCATCGAGGTGCCGGTCGCGGGGCTTTTCGAGGCGCCCCCCGTGGGCGCCATGGCCGAAGGCCTGGAGCAGATCCGGCGCGAGGGGCTCGCCGCCGTCGCCGCCAGCCGCGACCTCGGTCCTCCCGACCTGCGCGCCGAGGTCGTGCTCGACGCGGACATCACCGCCGGCGGCCTGCCCCTGGCGGACTGGGAGCGGCCGCGGGCCATCGTGCTCACCGGCTCCACCGGCTTCCTGGGCGGCTACCTTCTGCGCGAGCTGCTGGCCCGGACCGGGGCGCGGATCGTCTGTCCGGTGCGCGCCGGGAGCGCGGAGGAGGCGGGCGTCCGCATCCGCCGCAACCTGGAGGAGCGCGGGCTCTGGGACCCCGCCTGGGAGGGCCGGGTCGAGCCGCTCGCCGCCGACCTCGGCGAGCCGCGCTGGGGCCTGTCGGAAGCCGAGTTCACGCGCCTCGCCGGGGAGACCGACGTCATCTACCACTGCGGCGCCTGGGTGAACTTCACCTATCCGTACAAGGTCCTCAAGGCGGTCAACGTGCTGGGTACCGTCGAGGCGCTGCGCCTCGCCAGCCGCATCCGGCTCAAGCCGCTCCACTTCATCTCCTCGATCGCGGCCATCTCGGCGGTGGTCTTCGCCGGCGGCGGCGTCGCCTACGAGGACCGGGATCTGGAGCACACCTCGGGGCTCTTCGGCGGCTATGGCGAGACCAAGTGGGTCGCCGAGCAACTCGTGAACATCGCCCGGTCGCGTGGCATCCCCGGCGCCACCTACCGGCCCGGCGTGCTGTCGGGCGACACCTGGACCGGCGCGGGCAACACGCGGGACATGATCTGGAATGTCCTCAAGGGCTGCGTCCAGCTCGGCATCGCGCCGGTCTCCAACGACAGCATCGACGTCACCCCGGTCGACTACGTCGCGCGGGCGATCGTCCACCTGTCGCGGCGCCCGGAGTCGCTCGGCCACGCCTTCCACCTCCCCCAGACCGCGCCGCTGCCCTGGCGCGACGTGGCGCCGATCTTCCAGGATTACGGCTACGACATCGAAGGGATTTCTTACGCCGAGTGGCACCGGCGCGTCACTGAACGGGTGCCGCGCCAGCCGGACAACGCCATCTTTCCCTTCCTGTCGCTGATGGCGGCGCCGGTGGAGAGCGAGGCCCGCCTCGCCGAGCTCCGCTCGCTGGCCGAGTCGACCGGCTCGCGGGAGCTCCAGGAGCTGCTGGAGCAGGGGAGAGGCGACGTGATCGGCGACGAGCGCTTCGATCAGGCCAACACCCTCTCCGGCCTCGCGGGCTCGGGCATCGCCTGCCCACCGTTCGACGCCGAGCTGCTGGCGAAGTACCTCGACTACTTCGTCTCGATCGGCTGGCTGCCGGAGCCGCGGGACGGCCCCGGACGGGAGCAGCCGCTGGCCGAGTTGGCGGCGGGGTAGAAGGGGGCGGAATGCGCGACGACGAGCAGAACCTGGAGCTGCGGAGGGAGGACGCCGGCGGCCTCGACGCGGTCAACAAGCGCTTCTACAACCGCTTCCCGTTCCCGCCGCCGCCGATCCAGCTCTTCTTCCTGACCGATCCGCGGTTCGAGCTGCGCATGCTCTGCCAGAACCTCGGCGATTGGAGCCATAGGACGCTGCCGCCGGAGCCGCGGGTCCTGGTACCCGGCTGCGGCACCTTTCAGGCCGTGTCTCTCGCTCTACAGCTCCCGACCGCCCGGATCCTCGGCGTCGACCTGGCGGAGGAGTCGCTCGCCACCTGCCGCAAGACGGCGGGCGAGGTCGGGCTGGGCAACCTCGAGGTCCGCGAGGAGAACATCCTCGACTTGGCCTTCCGGGACGAGTTCGACTACATCGACTGCGACGGCGTCCTGCACCACCTCGCCGACCCCGCGGCGGGGTTCCGGGCCCTGGCCCGTGCCCTGAAGCCCGAGGGCATCCTGCGGGTGATGGTCTACAACCGCTACCACCGCATCGCGACCTCGGCCTTCCAGAAGGCGGTCAAGACCCTGCTTGCCGACGCCTCGCTCCGCGACCTCGACTCGGGGCTCCAGGTGGCGCGCCGGCTGCTCGAGGAGTGCCCGGCCGGAGGCAGGCTCCGGGAGTACTCCGACGAGATCGAGTCCGACGCCCAGTTCGCGGACACCTTCCTGCAGCCGGTGGAGCAGAGCTATACGGTGGAATCCCTCCAGGCGCTGGTCAAAGACTGCGGCCTCGAGCTGCTCCATCCCCAGGTCACGCTCTGGGACCGGACCTGGAACACCTACCTCTGGAACATGGCCTTCGAGGACCCGGACCTGCGCGAGCGTTACGAGGCCCTGGACGACCTCGAAAGGTGGAAGATCACCAATTGGCTGGGGCAGGAGAAGTCCCCCATGCTGTCTTTCTACCTGCAGCGGAAGGATTCGGAACGCCGCCGCAGGACCGAGCGCGAGATCTGCGACGCCTTCCTGGCGACCGTCTTCGAGAGGAGCCGCGCCACGCGGCAGGTGTACCAGCGGGGCGCCGGCGACGTCTACACCCTCTCCCCCCTGAGCGCCAGCCACCCGCCCGAGCCGAAAGACCCCCGCAAGGCGAAGATCCTGGCGGCGGTCGACGGCCGCACGCCGATGGGGGAGATCCTGGGCCGCCTGGCCATCCCCACCGGGTTCGAGACCGTGAACCGATTGCGAATCGAGCTGACCACTTCGGCCTTCCCGTACCTGGTCGCGGTGGGCTGACGAGAGTCCCGGGCCTCAGCCCCTCGCCCGCAGCTCCTTGGCGACCACGAAGACCGGCAGGTCCGCCGTGGGCACGACGGCTTCGATGCTCCCGTCCTCCCGGCAGGGCACGAGCGTTCCCGGCTTCCAGGCGTCGAGCCGCGAACGGATCGTCGAGAAGTCGCTGCGTTCAATCTGATCCAGAAAGGCCCGGATGGCGGTCTTGTAGGCGATGCAGCGCGCCGTGACAGTCTCCGCGGAGTCCAGGGCGAAGACCGTCATGGCGTAAGCCGAGTCCTCGGGCGAGTAGCCCAGGGTGGCGTGGTGGAGGAGCTCCCAGGCGAAATAGTCCTCCCGGGTCCTGGGCTTGATCTCGCGGTCGAGGGCCTGGAGCTCGCCCCGCGCCGCGGGATTGCCCTTGAGGAGCCGCTCGTAGGCCCGGTCCCAGATCCTCTTGACCATCCGCGCCTTCGAAAACCCCGCCACGGTCTCCCCGGCGGCGAACAGGCTGGCGCAGAGGAAGTCGAAGACCTCCTCGCGCAGCACCTCCGGAAACGGGAACCGGTACATGAAGTCGAAGGCGAGATGACCATAGACCCGCTCCTCGAAGCCCTCAGGTTCCGCGAAACGGGTCAGGCAGAGGTCGAACAGGTCGTGCGCCGCCGGCGCCGCCTCCTTCCTCAGCTCCGCGACGCGCTCCTTGAGGCGGTCGCGGTGGATCTCCGGGGCATTCTCCCGGTAGCGCTCCACCGCCAGCCTCACGAGGAGGGTCGTGGCCATCAGGGACTCGCTGCTCTTGAGCACGGCGGGGGGCAGGGGAAAGATGGGGAGCTGAGGGGGCTCGTTGCCGAGCACCTCGAGGAACGCCAGGGGCGTGAGCTCCAGGGGCGGCAACTCCCCCTCCGGCGACAGTCCGTGGCTCGCGAGGGAGGCGCGGAAGCTCTCCAGGGCCGCCTCCCGGCCCGGGGCGCACAGGAGACGGAACAGCCGGTGGTCGAGCAGGTAACGGACGGGGACGGCCGGTGCGGGGGACGGGTCGCTCATTCTCAGGGTGGCGGGGGCCGCGGCGCCATGGGCCGCGTTCGGGGAATCCTACTCGAAGAGCGGGGCGAGCTTCGCCTCGGCCTCCTGGTGCAGGCTGGGGGGCGCGCCGTAGAACACGGCGGCGGTACGGCCCTCGGGGTCGAACACGAAGAGCGTCGGCACCGCGCTGATGTCGCCGAACGACCGCGCCAGCTCCGGCGACCCCAGGGTCCAGCGGAAGGGCAGATTGCGCTCGCGCGCCACCTTGCGGACGTCGGCCTCGTCGGACTCGAGCGCGACCGTGACCACCGCGAGGCGGTCCCCATGACGCTTTTTCAGCTCGCCGAGCCAGTCCAGCGCTCCGTAGCAGGGAGGGCACCAGGTCGCCCAGAACTCGACGAGCACGACGCGCCCTGCCAGGTCCTGGCGCGTCAGCGGCTTGCCGTCGAGGTCCGTCAGGCGGAGCGAGGGGAGAGCGGCGATCTCGGCCGTCTCGGCGGACGCGGCCTGGCCGCGGGCGACGTCCTTGCGGCCGGCGAGGATCAGCTCGATCATGCGCGACAGGTCGGCGCGGAAGCGCTCGTGGCTGGCCGCGCTCTGGATCGGCGCGTATCGCCCTTCGCCCGTCCCCTCGCCTTTGCCGTAGAAGCCGAAGTCCTTGGGCGTCGCCACCAGCACGTCGTCGACGAAGATCGCGGGGTAGCGCTTCACCCCGAAGCGCTTTGCCAGCTCCGAGTCGCCGTAGTTCTCCGACACGAAGCGCGCTTTGCCGCCGAACTCCTGCACCACGTTTTGTGCCAGCAGACCTGCTGGATCGGAGAGGTTTCACGTGTAGGGCCAGCGCACCAGCGTGACCGTCGCCTGGGGCGCGGGCTTAGGGGGCTCGGGCGGGGCGGGGCCGAGCGCGACGAAGTAGCGCGGCAGCACGAAAACGGCGATGACCGCTGCCGTGGGAGAGGCTGCCGCCTCGGCCTGCGCGACCTCGAGGAACATCCGGCCGAGGCTGTGGTCGACGCCGCCCGCGCCGAGGCGCGCGTCGAGCTCCCGCAGCCGCTCGGCGAGCGTGCCGGCATCGAGGGCCGGCGGATCGGGGAGCAGCGGCGCGAGGAGCTGCGCCGACTGCAAGTAGCGCAGCAGCGCGCCGTAGCGCAGACCGGCCGCGTTCAGCTCGTACGCCTCCTTCAACAGCGAGCTGACGTTGATGAACCGGCTGTGCTGGTCGACCGAGGCCGGTGGCCGGTAGGCGGCGAGCAGCTCGGCTTGCAGAGCGTCGAGGTCGGGGTCGAGCGCGCGCACCGGCGGCGGGGCCTGACGTGTGGGCTCGGCGAGCTGGCGGCAGAGCTCCGCGACCTCCCGCTGCGCGTAGGCGTTGCCTAGGTAGAGGAGACCTTCCCTGGCCGACGTGTTGCGCCCCTGGTCGAGGCTGGCCTGGTAGTACCCCTTGGCCTGGAGGAGCGCCGCCTCGCCGATGGCGCGCACCAGCGCCGGCTCGACGCCCTCGAACACGGTGGCGGAGGGGGCGCCGAGCTCGCCGCGCATCGCCTGCCCCATGCGCTTCCACTCCGCCTCGAAGGCGGCCATGTCGCGGCGCTGCCCGGCCGTACGCCCGCGCAGGTACTCCTGGGTTTCGAGGTCCATCTTCGCGGTGGCGAGGCGCTTCAGGGCCAGCAGGCGCCGGCCGTCGCGCAGGGCCTCCGCGGCGGGCTGGCACGCCTTGGCCGCGGCGCAGCCCCCAATCTCGGCGGCGACCCTGTCCTGGGGCTTCTCGGGCTCGGCCGCCTCTCTCCCGCAGGCGGCGAGCGCCGCAAGGAGCAGGAGGGGGAATGCCAGCCGAAGCACCGGCATATCGGCCTCAGTCCAGGAGCGAGGCGAGCTTCGCCTCAGCCTCGGCGTGGAGGGTTGGGGGAGCGCCGTAGAAGACCTCGACGGTACGGCCTTCGCCGTCGAACAGGAAGAGCGTCGGTACCGCGCTGATGTCGCCGAAAGAGCGGGCCAGCTCCGGCGTACCCAGGGTCCAGAAGAAGGGGAGGTTCAGATCGCCCGCCAGCTTGCGGACGTCCGCCTTCTCGGACTCGAGCGCGACCGTGACCACCGCGAGGCGGTCTCCATGGCGCTTCTTCAGCTCGCCGAGCCAGCTCAGGGTGCCGCGGCAGGGGGGGCACCAGGTCGCCCAGAATTCGACGAGCACGGGGCGCCCGGCCAGGTCCTCGCGCGACAGCGGCTTGCCGTCGAGGTCGGTCAGCTGGAGCGGCGGGAGGGCGGCGATCTCTTTCGTCTCCGCGGAGACAGCCTGCGCCCGCGCGTCGTCCTTGCGGCCGGCGAGGATCAGTCCGACCATGCGCTTGAGGTCGGCGCGGAAGCGCTCATGGCTCGCCGCGTTGCGGACGAACGGCGCGTAGCGCCCGTCGCCCGTGCCTTCGCCCTTGCCGTAGAAGCCGAAGTCCTTCGGCGTCGCCACCAGCACGTCGTCCACGAAGATCGCGGGGTACCGCTTCACCCCGAAGCGCTTCGCCAGCTCCGAGTCGCCGTAGTTCTCCACCACGAAGCGCGCCTTGCCGCCGAACTCCTTCACCACGCTCTGTGCCAGCAGACCTGCTGGATCCGAGAGGTTTCACGTGTAGGGCCAGCGCACCAGGGTCACCGTGACCTTGGGCGCCGGGCGGGGCTCCTGTGCACGGGCGGGCTCCAGCGCCGCGAAGTAGCGGGAGAGCAGGTCGGCCTGGCCGGATTCCAGGAGCAATTGGCCGATGCTGTGATCGAC
>JBKKAU010000574.1:0-1584 GCA_046714475.1 Thermoanaerobaculia bacterium | reverse complement strand
GATGTCCTGGAGACTCCGCTCCTGCCGGGTCTCCGCATCCCCCTGGCCGAGGTCTTCCACTAGAGCTCTGCTGTATTTGAAGCAGGCGCGTTCAGCGTCCGCGAGCTCTTTCAGGCTCAGCGGACCTCTTGGGCGATGCCGCGGGCGATGGCGTCGTTCATTATCACCTTGAGCTGGCGCTCCGCTTGGCGGGCCAGCTCCCCCTGCCGCTCGCCGAGCTTCGACTGCTCCTCTCCCAGCACCGCCTGCTGGCGGCCCAGCTCCGCCTGTTTCTGTCCCAGCTCCGCCTGTCGGGTGCTGAGATCCTCGAGCTTACTCTCGAGGTCATCCGTCGACTTGCCGCTCACGGCGCGGTTCGTCAGCTGCCCCGCGATCGCGGCCTGCCGACCGCCCAACTCGGCTTGCTGGCCCCCGAGCGCGGCCTGCTTCTCGCCCAGGGCCGCCTGCCGGCCGCCGAGCTTCGACTGCTCTTCCCCCAGCTTGTTCATGGGCTCGAACAGTGCCTCGACGCGTGCCAGGGTGGCGGCGTCGCGGATCACGTACTCCTTGCCGTTCTGGCGGACCCACAGCACCGCCTCTCCGCCCCGCCGCAAGCGCTTGACCTTGTCGATGTCGTCCGTCGACCCGCTCATCACGACGGAGGTCCCATCCTCCGTCCCCTCCTCACCCCGAATGAAGATGTAGGAGTCGTCGTTGGAGGCGTTGGTATTATGGATCGACGTCCTGCGGCGCGTCTCCTCGGCGGGGTTGGGATCGGCGGGCGTGCCCTGCACGACCCGGTACGGTACGACGCCGGCCAGGACCACCAACGCGGCGAGCCACCAGCCGCCGACGCGGCGGCGCGGGTTTTCGGATGCCTGCTGCAACATCTGTAATCTCCTTTTCAGGTTGTGGAACGAGGGGGAGGCTCCGGCCAGGCTGGCGCGGCACGGGGCGACGCCCAGCCGCAGGAGGAGGCGGCCGTAATCCTGGGGCGCCTCGCCGAGCCGCCGGAGCACCTCCGCGTCGCAGGCCGCCTCGCGGGCGAGGGCGTACTCGCGCGCGGCCCATCCGGCCAGAGGGTTGAAGAAGAAGAGCCGCTGGGCCAGCGCCGGGACCCAGCCGAGCCACAGGTCGCCGCGCCGCAGGTGGACGATCTCGTGGCAGAGCGCCATGGCGGTCTCCGAGCGCGAGAACCGGCCCAGCTCCGGGATCAGCACGCAGGGCCGCAGCAGACCCAGAACCTGGGGCGTCGTCACCTCGTTCGAGACACGCAGCTCCGGATCGCGGCGCAGATCGGCTTGGCGCAGCAGCTCCGCGAAGGTCTGCCGCACCCAGGGCTCCTCCACCGGCGCGGAGCGGCGGACCAGGGATCGAGCGCTCCGCAGCTGGCGGGCGGCAAAGATAAGTTGGACCGACACCCCGGCGAGCCACAACCCGGCGAGGGCCAGGGGCCACGGAAAGGGCCTCTCCGGGCTCACCGGGACCGGCGATCCGGTCTCCAGAACCGGCCGCGGACCCCCGGCCGCCCCCCGGAGCACCGTCACCCTTGTGGCGGGCAGCAGCGGCAGCCCGACCGGCGCCGGCCACTCCAGCCCCACGCGG
>JBKKAU010000573.1:0-15911 GCA_046714475.1 Thermoanaerobaculia bacterium | reverse complement strand
CTGGCTTTCGGGGACTAGGGGGGCGAACCACCCGGCGGGCCCGAATGTATAGTCGGGCCTTAAAGCGGCCCCGGCCGTCCGGCCACCCCCGGTGCCGTCGGCGCTCCACAGCTCGATGCCGTGGGCGCCGTCGTCGGCCAGGAAGTAGAGGCGGCCGTCGATCGGCTTGAGGAACTGGGTGGCGAGGAAGGGGTCGGCGGGCGCGTAGGCGCTCACCACGGAGGTCCCGGCGGTCGTGCCGTCGCTGGTCCAGAGCTCCAGGCCCTCGGCCTGCGCGAGGAAAAACAGCCGGTTTCCCAGGACGGTCAACAGCCGCGGAGCGGGCTCGGAGCGCAGGCCGCGGACGCGGGTCACGGTGCGCGACGCCGCGTCGGCCCGCCACAGGCCCATGTTGCCGCGGACCTGGCCGAGGATGTACGCCTGGTCGCCGAGCGTCGCCATCTCGAGGACCCGGAAGCTGTCCGGCCCGGGCACGCGGTCCGCGACCGGCCCTGTCCCCTCGAGGGTGCCGTCGCTGCTCCAGATCTCGCAGCCCTGCTCCCGCGTACAGGCGTTGAAGTAGGCCAGCCGCCCGCCGACCGTGCTGACGGTGAGCTGGGGATAGGCCGGCATCCGGAGCATGCCCGTCACCGGATAGGTGCCTGCCCGCGTGCCGTCGGTGCGCCAGACGGAGAAGGGCCTCTCCGGCTCTCCGGTGTCCAACTGCACGGAGTAGAAGGCCACCGTCGAGGTGGCGCCCATCAACCGCGCTTCTCCGCAGGCGGGGCAGAGCACAGCCAGCAGCGAGGTCCCCTGCGGCGTGCCGTCGCTTGCCCACAGGGCGGGCCCGTAGTCGTTGTCGCTGGCGAAGAAGAGCACCTTGCCGCGGAGGGTGAAGAACTGGTGGGGGCCGACCTGATAAGGATTGGGGCCGGTGGCGATGTCCACGACCATCTCCGGGCCGGCGGCGCGTGCCTCCGTGAGAAGGCCCACCCAGAGGAGCATCGAGACGAGACAGACGAACAGGGACCTCCGGAGCGCAATCTGCGGCATGGCATCTCCTATGCGATACCGCCATAATAACCGATCCAGGAGAGTAGAAGAAGCGGTGCGGCTTAGAGCCTACGAGCAGCGCATTGGATGTCTCCGAAGCGGATCGAGACCTGCTTCTATTCTTGTATACGGACGAGCAGGGCGATCCGTCTAGGCCCGGCCGATCTGTTCGTCCAAGAGGTCGAGCACCCGGGCGTCGCGCTGGAGGTCGAACTTGCGGGCGAAATAGAAGGGGCCGCTGGTCAAGGCCGGGAGGTCCTGGGCCGTTAGCGTGCGGGGCCGGCCGTCGCGGCTGCCCGCGGAGTCCTTGTAGCGCAGATCGTCGTTCTCGAAACGGAAACGGCCGCTGTTCACGAGCAGGGTCTGGACAACCGCCTCGTCGGGGCAGATGGTGCGGCGGAACCAGCGGATCAGCGGGCCGTCCGCGCGCGCCTGCTCCACGGCGTGCTCGGCGCAGGCGCGGCGAAGGGTGGTCCACTGGGTGCCGGCATAGCAGGTGAGGCCGGGGCCGAACGGCGCCTTCCCCCGGAAGCCGACGCGGGGGCCGTAGACCAGGTGGACGTGCATCCAGGACTGGACGCCGTTGAGCGAACGGAGCGGACGCAGCGCCGGAGCCGCCCAGGGGGGGGCGTCGGAGTACTGGTAGCAGTAGCGGCGCAGTCCCTGGCGGCGGCGGCCCCAGGGATTGACGGGAGCGGCGGCGTCCCAGAACCGCAGGAAGCCGTCATGGTCGCTCGTCGCGAGCAGCGTCTCGAAGTCCGCGAGCGGCTTGGTGGGGTAGTCCTGCGCCGACAGGTAGACAATCCAGTCGTAGTCGACCCCGCGGTCCGCCAGCCAGTCGACGGCGTCGAAATACGGCTGCAGCAGCGAGAAGTAGCCGCGCCGGGCAGGCTCGCGGACCGCGAAGACGTTGGCGTCGAGAGCCCGGCGCATCTCGTCCGCCGTGGCCTGGCCGGCGAAGGCGTCGTGGCCGATGAGCACGAACGCCTCCGGTTGCGAGCGCCGCAGCGTCCGTACCAGCCGGGACACCTGGGGAGGCGCGAGGTGGTTCTGGATGAAGTAGCAGAGGCGCATCCGCCCTCTACGGCTGCCGCGCGAGCTTCAGCGCCAGCTCCATCTCCTTGTCCTTGCCGGCGATCAACTCGGCGATGGCGTAGGGGACCGGATGGTCCGGGATCACGCCGCGCGACGTCTCTTTGTATCCCTTCACCGCCATGTAGTAGGTGATCAGCGGCAGGTGGAGGCTGATCCCCGAGTGGGGCAGGGTGATGGTGGGCATGTAGCCCGAGCTGTTGCCGTAGTAGCCGCCGCCCGACTCCTCGCCGATGAACGTCGCGCGCTTGTTGAAGTGCATCTGCGACAGGAACTCCGCCGTGGTGGAGAAGCTGCCGCCGTTGATCAGGGTGAAGACCTTGCCGCGGAACGTCGGCTGGCTCGGCTGGTTGATGCCCCAGTTGGGGTGGCTCACCCAGTGGTACTTCCCGTCCTGGCCGCGCTCGAAAGCGCTCGGAGGCGGCGACATCGACTGCGTCGCGTACTTCTCGAACCCGAACGATGTCTTGTTGAGGACCAGGTCGTCGTAGTACCGGAACGGCTTGTCGACGAAATGCGAGAAGAGCTGCTTGCCCAGCGAGTCCTCGCCGCCGTAGTTGTTCCTGACGTCGAGGATGAGGGTCTTCGAGCCCTTCTCCTGGATCTCCTCGAAGGAGTCCTCGATGAAGCCGCGCAGGCCGCTGAACTCCGGGATCCGCATCACGGCGATCCTGCCGTCGTCGAGGAAGCTGAGCTCGGGCCCGTCCGGCAGGGGCGCTTTCTTCTGCTCCCGCGCCTGGGCCTGCGACGCCTCGCGCATCTTCGGGAACTCCATGCCGGCGAGTCGCACCGTCTCCTCACGGCCGGTCCCGGTGTCCGCGACCGTGACCTCGTACGGAGCGCGGAGCCCCATCAGGGAGACGAGATGGGTGCCGAACTGACCGCCGGCGTCGATCTGCCGCAGGGAGATCCCCTCGCCGTCCGCCGACATCGCCGCGAACAGCGTCGTCACGATCCGGGACGCCGGGACGCCGTTGACCGACCGGATCTCCTTGCCCGCCAGCCGGCGGTCGGGATGGAAGAGGTCGCGGTAGACGTAGAGCTTGCGGTCGAGCACCCTGACCTGCAAGGGGAGGAGCGGCGTCCTCTCGGTGAGCTCCTGCCGCACGGGATCGGGCAGCATGAGCGAGGTGTGCCCGCACTTCACCGCCCCGACGACCGGCGCCACGACGCGATAGAGCTCGAGGACGTCCATGGGACGGTCGAGCGCCTTCTCGGCCCCCGCGAAGACGCGGTCCATCTCGGCCTTGCCGGTGTAACGGTAGATGCCGCTATGCCCCTCCTCCAGGGCCTGCCGGAGGATGCGGAAATCCGCGAGCAGCTGCTCGCGGGTGAGCTTCGACCCACTCGGGGTGGCCGTCGTTTCCGTCATGCCGAGGCAGGACGTTAGCAGGGTCAAAAGAGCCATGGGGACGATGCGTCTCAAATCGGGCGCCTCCTTTACCGGCAGAGTGCGCTGAGTTTAGCGGACGGAGCCGGAAACCGCGCCCCGGATGCGGTAGGATGCGCCCATCATCACCGCAGGACAGGAGGGATCACCATGCCCAAAGAGTCTCTGGGCAAGACGGTCATACCTTGAAGGGGAGCCGTTCCCCTGCGAAAAAGAGCTCCATTCCCGGAGGGGAGAAGCTCCCCTGTAAGACGCGGGCTCATTCCTGGCTTGGCGGACGCCGTATAGGTTGATCCGTTTTCGTCTTTGAGAGACGGACCCCCCGCGAGGGCTGATCAACTGCTCTACAATCCCCTGATGAGTTCTCCTTTAGAGCTGCTCCGCTCCGCCCAGCGGGTCGGATGGGTCTTTTCCGGCGGCTCCGCGCGCTGTGCGTTCCAGGTCGGCGTGGTGGAGACGCTCATGGAGCTGGGACTCCGTCCGGGCCTCTGCGTCGGCGTCTCGGGCGGGGCGTGGAACGCGGCGGCGGTCGCGGCGGGGACGGGGCATCGGTTGCGCCATTACTGGCGCTGCTTCGTCCGCATGCCGCACGTCGATTTCCGCAACGTCGTCCGCGAGCGGACGCCGTATGCCTATTCCGAGGTCCATCGCCGCACCTTCGCGCGCTACGTCGGCGTGGAGCGGCTGATCGCTCCCGAGGCCCTGCCCTTGTGGATCGGGGTCACCCGCCTGCGCGACAAGCGGTCCGAGTTCTTTTCGGCTCGGGACGTCGAGGACCCTTTGGGCCTGATGCTCGCCTCCAACTACCTGCCGCCCTTCTACATGCGCGCGCCGCGGATCGGCGGCGAGCGCTATGGCGACGGCGGCATGACCAACAACATCCCCTACGAGCAGGCTTTCGAGCAGGGCTGTGACGCGGTCGTCCTGATAACGATGAAAGGGGAGGGGGAGGGGCGGATCTACCGCCACCCCAAGGAGCCGGAGCACGTGATCCCGGAGCCCTTTCGCTCGCGGACGGTTGTGATCCGGCCCCGCCACCGGCTGCCGCTCACCTTCACCGAACGCCGCTGGCCGGTCTTGCGGCAGACCATTGAGATCGGCCGTCTGCGCACCCGCGAGGTGCTCCTCGGGGAGGCGCACTCCGAGACCGAGGCGCGGGCCGAAGGCACGGCGCCGACCCGGCTGGTGCTCGGGCTCCTCGCCCGGGCGCGAAGCCTGTCAGGAGAACGCCACTCTCATGGGATCCACCCGCGGACATAGGAGACGCGGTACGTCTCCCCCCGGGATGCTGCCGAGATCTGCCTGGGCGGAGGCCAGATCGAAAGCATCTTTGACGCTTCGACCGTAGGCCAGTGCGTTGTAGAACGCCCAGGAGAACCGGATCGCCGATGTATCTCCGATCGCGGTGGACATCCCCACGACGCAGTCGATGTGCTCGGCAATGGCATGTGCCACTGCCTCGGAATGGCATGCGTTCAGGACGACACAGCGGATGCGGCCCCGGGCGATGGAGAAGAGTCGCCCCAGGGCTTGGCGTGTAGTCTCCTCAGGGTCCGCAACGGGTTGGCGGTGAGGGGCGCTAAGGTCACGCGAGGCATTGTCGTCCAGGAGTAAACGTCCCGTGGACGTGCCATGGCCGCTCAGGTGCACGATGTCGGGTTCGTGCCGGAGCAACTCGTCCTGAATTTCGCGGTAGCCGACGGCCCAGCTCTGGAGCAGCTCGAACCGGGTTTCCGGCCTGGGGGATCGCAGGGCCTCGCCAACGGCTTTGACCTCCTGGTCGAGCTGCAACCGGGCTGTTCCCGCAGGATTTGCGGCAAGGAACAACACCTTGATCACGCGCGGTTCCTCCTTCTGCGGTTCTGGAGAAGGGACTCCTACTGTCTGGCTGACGTTGCCGAAGGAGACTCCAGAGGCGCCAGTGAGGTTGAAGCTCTGGGTGTTCTTCATCGCCTCCTCCTAAGAAGCCTTCTGCATGGCCGGTAACGGCTGGTTGACATTTTGGCCGATGTTGCCAAACGAGGCCCCGGAGGAACCGGCGGCGTTGATGTTCTGGACGTTGTTGAATTGGTTGAGGATGATCTGTTTTACTTCCTCGGTGAGGAGACCCGCTTCATCGAGAGCCGCCTGCGTCTCGTACAGCAGAACATACTGCGTCAAGTTGTACATCGTCAGTATGTCAATGCCGTCGAAGGAGCTGCTCCGGAAACGACTGATGTCCGCGATGATGCTGCTTTTATTCAAGAGCCACGGGATGCCCCAGAACCAGATCGTAAAGGGGCTCTCGATCACGAAACGAACGACGGCCCAGTCCGTCTGTACACCTCGAATGAACGTGAAGTAGTGTGCCGTGATCGTCTGTCCATAAGAGGCGTAATGGACAAAGTGGGCGAGCAGGCTGCCGAACCTCGAACGCACCAGGATCCGCAAGAAGTCCTTCGTCTCCCGGGTCTGCTCGTCGGCGATGGTCAACAGATCCGCTTGCGCCAAGGCGGTCGTTATCCTTGAGCTGACACGCTTGGAGAGATCTTCGCGCAAGCGGCCCGCAAAGCGGGTAGTCTCTTCCGAGCTCCAATCGGGACTCACTGGAATGGAGAACGAGATGTGATGGACCTCATCTCCATACCTGAAAAAGAGGCGGGTGCCAGTGAAGTTGTCCATGCCTTGCGCCTCGCGCTCTTTGTCCTTGAGGTAGGCGAAGATCGCCGGAACCATCAGGATGAGGAAGAACATCAGGGCGCGATACCCAAAGGTCGCGGTTGCGGAGGCATAGAAAAAAAGGATGAAAAAAATCTTGAACCGTCTGAGGACGACTACCGTCGTCTTGAAGACGTCGAACGCGTCTGGGAACATGCCATATCTCCTCGTCGATAGGTGTTACCGGTGGTCCATCACTTCTCGCCGGGCAGGATCTTCCACGAGCCGCCTTCCTTGGCGAGTTGAAAGTTCTGGGTCTCGACCGAGCCGTTGCCGTACCGGATCAGCGCCGTGATACGCGACACCTCTCCGGAGGTCACCTCGTTGGTGATCTCGACTTCGGAGACGCCGCCTTTTTCCTTGATGTCCAGAGAAGCTTTCTGAAGTCCGGCCTTGAGCTTCTCGGCGCCCATCATGCTCACGGTCCGTTCCGAAAGAAAGCTGATGGCCTTGTCAACGTCGCCTGAGTCGAGAGCCCGATGAAAGCCCTGGACAGCCGCTGTCGGCGTTCTTCCTGCGCAGGCCGAGACCAGGATGACGAATACCAAGAGCATAAGCTCAAGGGGTCTGCCTCTCATTCTAGTTCTCCTCTCTGAATTCCTGAATCAATCGAAGGGCGGGGCTGCGTTGCAGATGGCTGGGCAGGAGGTACTTCTGGATTGGCTCAGAACCAGCGAGGTCGATGCCTGCTGTGAGGTAGGCTCTCCAGACCAGCTCTGTGCAATACAACTCACGATGATCTTTAAGGTTGAAAGCCGAATCGAAGGCCACATGAGCCTGGGCGAACTTCTGGGCCGTCCGCGCCGCCGATGCCGCCGTCCCGGTCGGTGGGGTAGAGGGACGGTATAAAGCAGCTGCGGATGCTTTGTCAGGAGCCAGGAAGTCGACTATGGGCTCCATGATCGCTCCACCTCCTGTACCCGATGCATCAGGAGGTACAGTGTGGATTACCCATATCTGGCCTTCGGAGACCTGAATCATGCCGACGTGGGAATACTCGCTCTCACGGTCCGTGGCGAGCACTGCACGGCTGGTAAGGCTTCGGCCTCGTCGGAAGAGAAGATCGCCGGACAGGAACATCGCTGGGCTCACGTGGAGGATTAGCCTGGGCTCGGCTGGTGGAGAAGGAGGTGAGGTGCTCCGAGCGGAAGGAAGCAGGAACAAGAAACCCGCCAGAGCCAGGGTCGCCAAGATCAGGTTCGCCATTGGCCGCTGATTGGGCCGGAACCGCTCCAGCCCACCAAGCCATCCGCAACGATCTGCCCCTTCGTGCATGGGTTTGTCTCGCTGCCCGGTGAGACCCGATCCAGAAGGGATTGTTTAGACACCGAGGTCCCGGATACAGGGATAGGAGATCCCAACTTCAAGACCGAGGGACCGGTCTTTCTTCTGCGGGGCGAGGTTGAAATGGCCTACATGGGGCGGAGGAGCGGCAGGCTCTCCTTGCCGCAGGTAGCGGAGCGCGGCGCGCTAGTCCTTCGACTCTTTCCCCGCCATCACGTAGCGGAGGTTCTCGCGGCGGATCCACTGCTTGGCCCACCACATGGGGTCGTAAGGCTCGTCGATATCGGGAATGGGCTTCCCGAAGCCGGGGGGGTTGTCGAACTCTCCCTCTTCCATGGCATGAAGGATTCTGTTCTCGGCGACGCGCTCGATGGCGCGGCGGGTGAAGCGGTCCTGACTCATGGCCTCAATAATGCCACGCTCTGCGCTAGAATTCCTCCCGGAGGTGCCCCATGGCCGTGCATGTCGCCAGGAAACTTTTCTCCGTTGATGAGTACCACCGGATGGCCGAAGCTGGTATCTTCTCGGAAGACGACCGGGTCGAGCTCATCGAGGGAGAGATCGTCGAAATGGCGGCTATCGGGAACCGGCATATTCTCTGTGTCCGAGAGTTCAACAATCTGGTGACTCCCAAACTGGGCTCTGCCGCCGTGATCGACGTTCAAAGCCCGCTCAGGATCGGCGATTACTCGGAGCCGGAGCCGGACCTCATGCTCCTTCGCAGGCGCGCAGACTCCTACCGCTCCGGTATACCGACTCCGGAAGACGTGCTCCTGCTTGTCGAAGTGGCCGACAGCTCCCTGTACTTTGATCGCGGCACCAAGGTACCGCTCTATGCCCGGAGCGGTGTCCGTGAGGTATGGGTCATCAACCTGGACGCCGAGGAGATCGAGGTCTACCGCCAGCCATCCGAGACTGGATATGGCGAAGTCCGGAGCTTCCGGCAGGGCGAGACTCTCTTCCCCGAAGCTCTTCCGGATCTCCGTCTGGAAGTCTCTTCGCTGCTCCCCTAGACCGCCTCAGCGATCTCCAGGGCGTTGACCGCCCCGCCGCGGGTCAGGTTGTCCATCACCGCCCAGAGCCAGTAGCCGCCGTCGGCCGCCTTGCGGATCGCGCCGACCATCACCTTTTCATTGGCCGCCGCGTCGACCGGCCCCAGGCGCTTGGGGTTGTCCGCCGCTTCGAGGTGCGGGTTCCCGAGCAGCGCCTTGCGGACCGCCTGGGGTGTCGGGTCGGCCGAGCAGCGGACGTAGACGCTCGCCGAGATGCCGTGGAAGACGCTTCCCTGGAGGATCTGGAGCGAGACCGGCGGGGCCTCCTGGAGCACGGCGTCGAGCTGCGCCGACAGCGGGTCGGCGGCCAGCGCGGTCGGCAGCAGGTTGAAGGAGAGCTGGGAGCCGAAGACGGGGGTCGGCCGCCGCGCCGTCATGGCGACGATGTCGCGCGTCGAGTCGAACAGCTCCTCGAGCCCCTCGTTGCCCTCCATGGAAGCCGGCTGGATGACCGTCGCGACCGCCAGGTCGAGGCCGAGAGGCCGCAGCGGTTGGAGCAGGTGGGCGAGGAGGACGACCGCCGGGTGCGGGGAGAGCAGCGGCCGGCCGCGCCGCGTCGTCTCGGAGTTGATCCCGGCCACCACCGGCTGGCCGTCCTCGGCCGTCGCGTCGAAGGAGAGGACGATCGCCTGGGTATCGGCCGGCACGTCGGCCAGGATCGGGCGGTTGGCGGCGATCGGGCCGCAGAGGTAGAGGGTCGAGACGTCCTTGAGGCTCTCCGGCTCGTAGCGCTGCACGAGGGTGGCGGCGCCCACGGCTTCGGTCAGGGTGCCCACCTCGTCGTCCAGGGTGGAGAGCAGGCGGACCTCGTTCCAGCTTGTGGCCCGGCGCTCCATCGTCTCCCGCAGCTCCTTGCCGAGCAGGGTCGTCGGATGGAGGATCGCGATGGCGCTCACCGGCTCACCTCCAGGTCGGACAGGCCGGAATCGGACGGCGGCGGGGGGAGCGTGCCGTCGCCGTCACGCGACCCGCGGTGGCGCAGCTTGCTCCACAGATAGACGAGCGGCCCCGAAGCCGTGTAGAGCCAGGTGATGGCCAGGAAGGTGGCCCGCGGCTCGAAGGCGATTACCAGGATCACCGCCGCGATGGGCACGAACGCCCGGTAGCTCCAGCGCTTGCGCAGGTCGAGCCCCTTGAGGCTGCGGTAGCGGAAGGTCGAGACCATCAGGGCGCCGATCAGCATCGTGGCGATCAGGGCGAGGAGCTGCACCCAGGTCCGCCACTCCGAGTTGGGCGCGAAGAAGAGGATGGAACAGACCGCGCCGGCGGCGGCGGGCGTCGGCAGGCCGACGAAGTAGCGCGCGTCGACGATCTTGTGCTGCACGTTGAAGCGGGCGAGGCGCGTGGCCGTGCAGACGAGGTAGAAGACCGGCACCAGCCAGCCGACGCGTCCCCACTCCGACAGGCCCCAGAGGTAGGTTAGGATGGCCGGGACGGCGCCGAAGGTGAAGACGTCGGCGAGCGAGTCGTACTCCTTGCCGAACTCGCTCTCCGTACCGAGGGCGCGGGCGATCTTGCCGTCCAGGGTGTCCAGGATGGCGGCGGTGAAGACCAGCAGGGCCGCGATGTCGAACCCCGAGCGCAGCTCTGCGGGATCCAGGTTGCGCGGGAACAGCCCGGCCTGGCGCAGACCGAGGACGATGGCGTAGAAGCCGAGCAGGATGTTGCCGATGGTGATCAGGCTCGGCAGCAGATAGGCGCCGCGGCGGACGCGCCGCGGGATTCGCTGCCGGTCCGCTTCCTGGTGGATCAAGTGGTCTCTCCCGGGACCGCCACGGGGGTCGCCCCGTTCTTGAGGCGGTCCCCCTTCTGGACCAGCAGGCGATAGCTCGCCGGTACCAGCAGGTCCACGCGCGATCCGAATTTGATCAGCCCCATCGACTGACCTCGGTGGACCTGATCTCCTGCTTTCAAATAACAGACCACCCGCCGGGCGAGGAGGCCGGCGATCTGGCGCACGCCCACGAGGTCGCCGTTGGGACGGCGGATCACGGAGAGGTGCTTCTCGTTGACGTCGCCCGCGTCCTCGCGGAACGCCGCCACCTTGCGGCCGACGGCATAACGGGAGGCGACGACCTCGCCGGCGGCGGGGACGCGCTGCACGTGGATGTCGAAGACGGAGAGGAAGGTGACCACCCGGTGGCAGAGGCCGGGGCCGAGCTCGGGGTCCTCGATCTGGTCGATCCGGGTGACGAGCCCGTCGGCCGGCGCGAGCACCATGCCGACTTCGCCTTCGTATTGTCGCGCCGGATCGCGGAAGAAGAGCAGGACCAGCACGCCGAGGACGAGCAGGGCGACGCCCCATCCTGGCCGGCCGAGGAAGAAGAGCACCGCCGCCAAGAAGACGAACGGCAGGACAAAGGGCCAGCCCTCTTTGGCGAACGTCATGAGGAGGCTCGTCTCGTTCCGGTCCGGATCAGACGGAGACCCGGGTTTCGCGATGGGCTCGCAGGATGTGCTCCATGCGGTCCTTCAGGGCCAGCTTGTGGAGCTTGATCTTCTTCTCTTCGACTTCGTCGTCCTGGGAGAGCAGGGTCTTCTGGCTGATCGTCGACAGCCGCCGTTCGTACTCCTGATGCTCCTCGAACAGACGGCGGAACTCGTCATCCGACTGGATGAGCTCGTCCTTCAGCGGATCGTTGATGGGCATGATCGTGCCTCCTTTGCCTGGGATTGGCGGTCCAGGAAGTGGACCAGCGCCTGTATAGGAATGAAACGAGTAGGGATGAAACGACGGGAGCGGTCGGGGACGGCGAGCGGGCTCACCGGCAGACCGGCTCCTGGACACGGCCCGGCTCCGGAAGGAGTCGGCGGGACGTGAAAGATGGCAGGTAGGTCAGCATCTCGTGGTCGAACCCGAGGATAGCACCGGGTTTCCGGGAGGACAAGGAGCTGACGTTGGCCGCGGGGAAAGGACGAAAGGACGAAAGGACCAACGGACCACAACGACTGCAAGGGCTCCACAGTCCCTGGTCCTTGGAGTCCTTGTTGTCCTTTCTGTCCTTTTCAGTATTCACAGCCCCCGCGCGTAGACCAGGGCGTCGGAGCCGTCGCGATAGTAGTTGCGCCGCCGGCCCGCCAGCCCGAAGCCGAGGCGGGTGTAGCAGGAGATGGCGCTGGCGTTGTTCGGCCGCACCTCCAGGAAACAGCTCTGGATGTCCAGGTCGCGGAGCTCGATGAGGCCGCGGGCGACCAGCGCCTTGCCGATGCCGCGGCCCTGCTCGGCCGGATCGACCGCCACGCGGAGCAGCTCGGCCTCGCCGCCGCCGTGGCGGAAGGCGGCATAGCCGCAGGCCGGCCCGTCCGCGCTCCACGCCGCCGCCAGCATCAGGCTGTTGGGGTGCCGCATCTCATAGGCGAGGAGGTCCGGCGGCCAGGGATCGGGGAAGGCGGCATGCTCCAGCCAGACGATCCGGTCGAAGTCCTCGTCGCGCGCGGGACGGATCACCAACGGCGGTGTCACAGCTTTAGATGATAGAGGAGGAGGGCGCCGGAACGGCCCGCCGCTTGGGCAGGGTGACTGCCGGCGGGCGCGAGTAGAGCGGATCGGTGAGGAGGCCCGGCTCCCATTCGATGTCCTGGGAGGCCAGCAGCCGCACCGCGGCCGGCGCCAGCGGTCCCGGCTCGTGGAGGGGGATCTCCGCGGGCCAGCCGGGGAGAGCGCCGAGGCGCGACGCTCCGAAACCGACAATAACCGCCGGGCCTTTGTCCGCGAGGCGCGGCAGGTCGCCGCCCGCGACGAGCTCCATCCCGGTCAACGGGCGTGGAAAAGGCTCCGCCGTGAACGCCTGGGCGCTCCAGTCGCCGCGCAGGGCGTCGACGACGGCGATCACCGTGGTCTCCTCGCCTGCCGGCGCGGACGCCGCGAGCACCCGGAGCGTCGGGATCGCGGTTGCGGGCACCTCCAGCGCCTGGTGGAGACCGAGGACCGTCGCGAGCCCGATCCGCAGGCCGGTGAAGCTCCCGGGGCCGCGCAACGCCACGATCCCTCCGAGGTTCTGGGGCCGGACGCCCGCCTCGGCCAGCGCCTCGTCGACCAGGGTCAGGAGCTGGCGCGAGGACCGTCCGATCTCGACCGAGCGCGCCGCGAGCACCTCGCCGCCCCTTCCCACGGCGACGCTCACCAGGGGCGAGCCGGTGTCCAGGACGAGCGTGGGGAGCGTCGGGGAGGGGGCGGCCGGCATGCGGGAAGTATAGGATGGACGGGCGGATATACTCCCTTTCCATGTCTTCGCTGCCCCAGACGTCCCTCACGCCGATGATGCGCCAGTACCTGGAGGTCAAGGCGCAACACCCCGACGCCATCCTGATGTACCGGATGGGCGACTTCTACGAGCTGTTCTTTGAAGACGCCATCCAGGCGGCGCCGCTGCTCGAGGTCCAGCTCACCGCGCGCCACCGCGGCACCGAGAGCGAGACGCCGATGTGCGGCGTACCCCATCACGCGCTGGAGTCCTATCTCGCCAAGCTGATCGGCGTCGGTCTCAAGGTCGCGATCTGCGACCAGGTGGAGGACCCCGCCCAGGCCAAGGGGCTGGTGAAGCGCGAGGTGACCCGGGTGGTGACCCCGGGGACGCTGAGCGATCCGGCGCTGCTCGAAGGCAAGGAGGAGAATCTGCTCGCCGGCCTCGTCTGGGAGAGGGACGGCGGGGCCGGGGCGTTCCTCGACGTCTCGACCGGCGGCTTCTTCGTCCGCCGCTGGCGCGCCGCCGAGGAGGCGGTCGGCGACCTGGCGCTGCTCCGGCCGCGCGAGGTGCTGTTCCACGGCGCGGGCGGTGGGGATGGGTTTCCTTCCGAAGTCCTGGAGTGGGCCGAGCGGGAGTGCCCCTGCAGGACGCCGCTCGCGGGCGACCGGCTGTTCGACCCGCAACGGGCCGGCGAGCTGCTCAAGCGGCAGTTCGGGGCGGGGACGCTGCGCGGCTTCGGGCTCGACGAGGGGGAGCCCGCGGTGCGCGCGGCGGCCGCGGCCCTGGCCTACGCCCGGGAGACGCAGAAGAACGAGCTGCCGCACATCCGGGGGCTCACGGTCCGCGAAGCGCGCGACCGGCTGATCCTCGACGCCGCGACCCTGGCCAACCTGGAGATCTTCCAGCCGCAACGGGCGGCACAGAGTGGCGCGGCGGGGCGCAAACGCGGCACGCTGCTCGCGGTCCTGGACTGCACTCTCACCCCGCCGGGCGGGCGGATGCTCCGCGAGTGGCTGCGCCGGCCGCTGCTCGACCCGGAGGCGATCGCCGAGCGCCACCAAGCGGTGGGGGAGCTGGCGGCCGACAACCCGCGGCGGGAGCGGTTGCGCGCCCGGCTCGCCCGCATGGGCGACCCCGAGCGTCTCCTTACCCGGGCGATCCTGGGGACGATGAACCCGCGCGAGGCCGCGGCCCTGCGCGACGGCCTCGCCGAGGCACCCGCCGTCTTCGCCGAGCTGGCCGGAATGGCTGGGGTGACCGGGACGGGGCCCGACGGCTCGTCGCTGCTCGACCGGCTGGCGGCGACCGATCCGCTGGCGGAGCTGCAGCTCGCGCTGGCCCGGACCCTGGAGGAGGCCCCCGCGCCGACGCTCCAGGAGGGCGGGGTCATCGCGGCCGGCATCGACCCGGACCTCGACCGCTACCGGTCCCTGGCCCGCGACAGCAAGCGGCACATCCTGGCGCTCGAGGTCCGGGAGCGGGAGCGCACCGGCATCGCCTCGCTCAAGATCCGCTACAACCGGGTCTTCGGCTACTACCTGGAGGTCACCCGGGCGAACCAGGAGCGGGTGCCGGCGGACTACATCCGCAAGCAGACCCTGGTCAACGCCGAGCGCTACGTCACCCCTGAGATCAAGGAGCTCGAAGAGCAGATCCTCTCGGCCGAGGAGCGCCAGATCGTCCTGGAGCAGGAGCACTTCCGGCGTCTCACCGGCACCATCGCCGCGGCGGCCGAGGGGCTGATCGCGCTCGCCGGGGCGATCGGGACGCTCGACGCCCTGGCCTCGTTCGCCGAGGTCGCGGCCCGCCAGCGCTATGTGCGGCCGGTCATGAGGCCGGCGGGCGAGCCGCTCGTGCTGCGCGAGGGGCGCCACCCCGTGGTCGAGCAGGCGAGCCGGGACGCCTTCGTGCCCAACGACACCGAACTCGACGCCGAGAGCTCGCAGATCGTGCTGCTCACCGGCCCCAACATGGGCGGCAAGTCGACCTACCTGCGGCAGGTGGCGCTGATCGTCCTGATGGCCCAGGCGGGGAGCTTCGTGCCGGCGGACGAGGCCTCGATCGGCGTCTGCGACCGCATCTTCACCCGCTTCGGCGCTTCGGACGACCTGTCGCGGGGGTAGTCCACCTTCATGGTGGAGATGATCGAAACCGCCAACATCCTGCGCCACGCGACCGCCCACAGCCTGGTGATCCTGGACGAGGTCGGCCGCGGCACCGCCACCTTCGACGGGCTGTCGCTCGCCTGGGCGATCGTCGAATACCTGCACGAGCACCGCCGGCCGAAGACCCTGTTCGCCACCCACTACCACGAGCTGACCGAGCTCGCGACGCTGCTGCCGCGGGTGGTCAACCGCACCATGGCGGTCAAGGAGTGGGAGGAGCGGATCGTCTTCCTGCGCCGGGTGGTGCCGGGGAGCGCCGACAAGTCCTACGGCCTGCACGTGGCGCGGCTGGCCGGGCTGCCGCCCGCGGTGATCGACCGGGCGGCGGAGGTGCTGGCGAACCTGGAGGCGCACGAATACGACCCCTCGGGCAAGCCGCGCCTCGCCCGCGGCACCAACGCGCCGGAGACCGGCGCGCCGGCGCAGCTCACGCTCTTCGCGCCGCCGGAGCAGGTGGTCGCCTCGCTGTTGCGCGAGCTGGATATCGACCGTCTTGCGCCTTTGGCGGCGTTGAACCTGCTGCATAGTCTAAAATCGCGGCTCCAATGAGAGCCGCCGACCTGGTCTTCGTGGGACTCCCGGGCACTGAGCTGGACCGGGCCTCGGCCGCGCTGCTCGCCGCCCACCAGCCGGGCGGCGTGATCCTGTTCAAGCGCAACATCAAGGAGATCGAGCAGCTCCAGGAGCTCGTGCTGCAGGTGCGCCGGGTCCTGCCCGAGGCGGTGCTGTCGATCGACGCCGAGGGCGGCAAGGTGGACCGTCTGAAGGAGCTGGTGGGGCCGGCGCCCGCGGCCTCGCTGCTCGCCCGCCACGCGCCGAGCCTGTCCCTGCAGGCGGGGCAGTGGATCGGCCGGGCGCTGCGGCTCTTCGACATCGACGTCGACTTCGCGCCGGTGGTCGACCTCGACCGCGGCCAGGAGAGCAACGCCCTCGACGAACGCTACCTGGGGGCGACTCCGGACGAGATCATCCCGCGCGCCCGCGCCTTCCTGCGAGGCCTGCACACCGGGGG
>JBKKAU010000572.1:0-15747 GCA_046714475.1 Thermoanaerobaculia bacterium | reverse complement strand
GCCCAGGTTCTTCGCTTCGCTCAGAA
This sequence comes from Thermoanaerobaculia bacterium, assembly GCA_046714475.1. GTDB lineage: Bacteria > Acidobacteriota > Thermoanaerobaculia > Multivoradales > UBA5704 > DASPJI01. The sequence goes on along the minus strand of JBKKAU010000572.1, from coordinate 15,721 downwards.
TGACATCGGGGAGCTCTTCTTAAACCAGGGCCAACGGCCTGAACTTTATGAGATCAAAATGCAGACCCTTCAAGATCTGATCCTCAAGCTTTCGGAGTTCTGGGCTCGCCAGGGATGCGTCATCCAGCAGCCGCTGGACCTCGAGGTAGGCGCCGGGACCATGCATCCGGACACCTTTCTGCGGGTCCTCGGCCCCGAGCCCTGGCGGGCGGGCTATGTCCAACCGTCGCGCCGGCCGGCCGACGGCCGCTACGGCGAGAACCCGTTCCGCCTCGGCAAGCACCTGCAGTTCCAGGTGATCCTCAAGCCCTCGCCGCACGACGTGCAGCGGCTGTACGTGCAAAGCCTGGAGGCGATCGGCCTTGACCTCTCGGTGCACGACCTGCGCTTCGAGGAGGACAACTGGGAGGCGCCGACCCTCGGCGCCTGGGGCGTCGGCTGGCAGGTCATGCTCGACGGCATGGAGATCACCCAGTTCACCTACTTTCAGCAGGCGGGAGGCCTGGAGCTGAAGCCGATCAGCGCCGAGATCACCTACGGCCTGGAGCGCCTGACCATGTTCCTCAGCCTGTCGCGCAGCATCTATGAAGTCGAATGGGTCGAAGGGCTCACCTACGGCCAGGTGCGCCACCAGGAAGAGGTCGAGCTCTCCAAGTACTACTTCGAGGTGGCCGACGTCCCCTTCCTCCAGCTGCAGTTCGAGGGCATGGAGCGCGAGGCCGGGCGGTGCCTGGAGGCCGGGCTGGTGCTGCCCGCCTATGAATGCACGTTGAAGTGCTCGCACCTGTTCAACGTGATGGACGCGCGCGGCGCCGTCTCGGTCACCGAGCGGGTCGGCCTGATGAAGCGGGTGCGCGACCTGGCGATCGCCTGCGCCCGCGCTTATGTCGAGAGCCGCGAGAAGCTCGGTTTCCCGCTGTTGAAGGGCGGCGCCCCAGCCGGCAATGCCAGTGCCGCGCCCGAGGCGGCGCCAGCGGAGGAGGTGGCCCATGGCGGGCGGTGAGTATCTGTTGGAAGTGCGCAGCGAAGAGATCCCGGCGCGTATGCTGGAGCCCGGGGTGCGCGAGCTTGCGACCCGCGTCTTCGAGGAGCTGATGTCGCGGAACCTGGGACCGCGCGAGGTCGAGACCGGCTTCACGCCGCGCCGCCTGTTCCTGCGGCTGGCCGGCGTCCCCGAGCGCGAGCCGGACCGCGAGGAGCAGGTGATGGGGCCGCCCGTGCGTGCCGCCTACGCCGCCGACGGCTCGCCGACCCAGGCGCTCGCCGGCTTCGCCAAGCGCACCGGCGTCGCCCCCGAGGAGCTGTCGCGGGTGACGACCGACAAGGGGGAGTACCTCGCCGCCGTCAAGAAGGTCGAGGGCCGGGCGGCGCCCGAGGTGCTCGCCGAGATCGTCCCCCGCGTGCTCGCCAACATCTCCTGGCCCAAGACCATGCGTTGGGGGAGCGGCGAGGGCCCGTGGGTGCGGCCGGTGCACGGCATCGTGTCGCTGTTCGACGGCCAGGTGGTGCCCTTCGAGCTGCACGGCATCCCGGCGGGGGACGAGACCGAGGGGCATCCGATCCTCTCGCCGCGGCCGTTCCAGGTGCGCGGCGTCGAGGACTACCGCCGCGAGCTGGCATCGCGCCAGGTCGAGGTCCGGCCGTCCGAGCGCCGGCGCGTCCTCCTGGAGGTCATGCGAGCCCGCGCCGAGGCCCTGGGCGGCCGGTTGGTCGACGACGAGGCGCTGCTCGACAAGCTGGTCACCATCTGCGAGATCCCCGGCGTCATGGAGGGCCGCTTCGAGGAGGCGTTCCTGGAGCTGCCGGACGAGGTGTTGAAGACCAGCCTGCGCGACCACCAGAGCGCCTTCACGGTGGAGGACCCGGCGACCGGACGCCTGCTGCCGTACTTCCTGACCGTCATGGACCGCCCGGACGATCCCAAGGGGCGGACCCGCTCCGGCAACGAGTGGGTGGTTGCGGCGCGTCTCGCCGACGCCCGTTTCTTCCACGGCGAGGACCGCAAGGTGGGCCTGGAGAGGCGCGCCGAGCAGCTCGAGCGGCTGAACTTCCAGGAGAAGCTGGGGAGCTACGCCGCCAAGACCGAGCGGCTGGCCGCGCTCGCCGAGGCGGTCTGCGCGCAACTCGGCTGGACCGGCGAAGCGCCGCAGGCGGTCGCCGCGGCCCGGCTCCTCAAGGCCGACCTCGCGACCGAGATGGTCAAGGAGTTCACCTCGCTCCAGGGCGTGATGGGCGGCATCTACGCCCGCGAGGAGGGGCAGCCCGAGGCGATCTGGCAGGCGGTCTACGACCAATATATGCCGGCTTCGACCGAAGACCGCATCCCGCGCGGCCGGGTCGGACAGGTGGTCGGGCTCGCCGACCGGATCGACACCCTGGCCGGCATCTTCGGGCTGGGGATGATCCCCACCGGCAGCCGCGACCCGTTCGGGCTGCGGAGGGCCGCGCAGGGAGCGGTGCGGATCGCTCTCGAAGGCGGGCTGCGGCTCGACTTCGACAAGGTGGTGGCCGAGGCGGCGCAGCTTTACGGCGACCGCCTGACGCGCGGCGCCGGGCAGATCCTGGAGGATCTCCGGCCGTTCCTCGCCGACCGCATCCGCTATGTCCTGGGGCTCGCCGGCTATGCCTATGACGAGATCGAGGCGGCGCTCGCGGCGGGGACCCGGGACCTGCCGGACCTGCGGGCGAGGGTGGACGCCCTGCACCGCATGCGCGACGAGCCGGACTTCCTGTCGGTGGTGCTGGCGTCCAAGCGCATCGTCAACATCGTCAAGGACGCTCCCGAGCAGCCGCTCGACGAATCGGCCCTGGTCGAGCCGGCGGAGAAGGACCTGGCCGCCGCCTTCCGCGAGATGCGGGACGACATCGAGGAGTCCGCGGCGACCGGCGACTACCTGCGCTGCCTGCGGCGGATCGCCGGCCTCGCGCCGGTGCTCGACCGCTTCTTCGTCGAGGTGCTGGTCATGGCCGAAGACCCCAAGGTGCGGCAGAACCGTATCGCGCTGCTCCAGGCGATCCTGCGCACGATCTCGCGCACCGCGCGCCTGGCCGAGGTCGTGGTCGACAAGGCGGAGGCCCGGGCGAAAGCTGGAGGCTGAACGGTCGCTTTTTGAGGTTTCGCGACACCCAGTAGGAGTAGAGGGCGCATGAGCGCTCGTCCCATCCCATGAGAGGAGAGAAGATGAGAAAGGCGATTCTTCCCGTGCTCCTGCTGGCCACTGCTCTCGGCACTCTCGGCGCCGTCCCCGCCGAGGCCAAGGTCACACGGTACCTGACGGGCAACGGCGCCGACGTGGTGGTCTCGCTCGCCGGGCCGGCGCACGACTTCGGCGGCGGCAGCACCGACGTCGACGCGGCCCTGCAGTGGATCATCGACCAGGTCCGCGGCTGCACGAGCTGCTCGACCAAGATCGACGTCGTGATCCTGCGCTCCTCGGGCTCCAACGGGTACAACGACTACATCTACGCCATGAACGGCGTGGACTCTGTGGAGACCCTGGTGATCACCAGCGCCCGCGACGCCAACACCGCCGCGGTCGAGACGACGGTCCGGAACGCGGAGGTCGTCTTCTTCGCCGGCGGCGACCAGTGCGACTACGTGCGCTATTTCAAGAGCACGCGGGTGGAGACGGCGGTCGAGTCGGTCTATGCCCGAGGCGGCGGCGTCGGCGGCACCAGCGCCGGGCTCGCCATCCAGGGCGCCTTCACCTACGACGGCTGCGCGGGGAGCGCCACTTCGGCCGACGCTCTGGCCAACCCCTATCACCGGACCATCACCTTCACCTACGACTTCTTCCACTGGAACCACCTGCAAAATACGATCACCGACAGCCACTTCGTGGCCCGCGACCGCATGGGACGGACCATGGCCTTCATCGCCCGCCAGATCCAGGACGGCCGGGCGGCGAGCGCCCTCGGCGTGGCGGTCCAGGAGAGGACCTCGGTGGTGGTGGACCGGAACGGCCTGGCGACCGTCATCGGCGAGGGACCGGCCTACTTCGTGCTCGGCGACCACGCGCCGGAGGCCTGCCGGGCGAGTACGCCGCTGACCTTCTCGAACTTCAAGATCTGGAAGGTGCCGAGCGGCGGGACGTTCAACCTGGCGAGCCGGCCGACCACGGGGTTCTACCTGCGGAGCGTCACCAACGGCGTGCTCAGCGCCGATCCGTACTGATCCTATTCCCGCCGCGCCTGCAGGCGATTGATGTCGTCTGCAGGCGTCATCTCCGTCCGTAACCGGTCTCCCTTTCCTTTCTATAAGTTGGCAAGCTTCCTGCTGTCTAGATGGGGGCATGGGGCGGTGTGCCCGGCTTCTGATCTGACGATTGACGGAGGAGACATGCGTTCAAAGTACGTCTACGCGTTTGGTGGTGGAACGGCCGAAGGGAAGGGCGATCAGAAAAGCCTGCTGGGTGGCAAGGGAGCCGGTCTTGCCGAGATGAGCCGGCTCGGCATTCCGGTGCCGCCGGGCTTTACCCTGACGACGGAGGTGTGCACTTTTTACCATCAACACGAAGAGGCGTATCCGCAAGGTCTGAAACGCGAGGTCGAGCAGCACCTGCGCCTCCTGGAGGAGCGGACGGGGCAGCGCTTTGGCGACCCGGACAACCCGTTGCTGGTTTCGGTGCGGTCGGGTGCGCCGTTCTCGATGCCGGGGATGATGGACACGATCCTGAACCTCGGTCTGTCGGCGGCGATCGTCGAGACCTGGATCGCGCGCGGCGAGGAGACCCACGCCCGCTTCGTTCTCGACGCCTGGCGCCGTCTCCTCACCATGTACGGCGACGTCGTCCTCGGCGTGCCGCACCGCGAGTTCGAAGAGATCCTCACCGCCGCCCGCGCGGAGCACGGCGCCGCTTCCGACGCCGACCTCCCCTCGGAGGCCTTGCGCGCGGTCGCTGACGCCTACGTGGGACTTATCGCCCGGCACGGCCATCCCTTTCCGCAAGAGCCGCGCGCACAGCTCTGGGGGGCGATCGGCGCGGTCTTCCAGAGCTGGCACAACCAACGCGCCTGCGATTACCGCCGCCTGGAAGGCATCCCCAACGACCTGGGCACGGCGGTCAACGTCCAGGCCATGGTGTTCGGCAATCGCGGGACGGACTGCGCCACCGGCGTCGCCTTCACGCGCAATCCGGCGACCGGGGAGCGGCGTGTCTATGGCGAATATCTGCCCAACGCCCAGGGCGAGGACGTGGTCGCCGGCATCCGGACGCCGCAGCCGATTGCCCCGGAAAACACCGAAGACGGCAAGGATGGGCTCGCCGAGGACTTCCCCGAGGCGCACCGCCAGCTCCAGGAGGTCTGCGCCCGGCTCGAGCGGCACTACCGCGACATGCAGGACGTGGAGTTCACGATCCAGCACGACCGGCTCTACATGCTCCAGACCCGCTCCGGTAAGCGTACCGGCCCGGCCGCCGTCCGTGTCGCGGTCGAGATGGTGGAGGAGGGGCTGATCGATCGGCGCGAGGCGCTGTCGCGGATCAAGCCTCAGCACCTGACGCAGATGCTCGCTCCCGAGTTCGACTCCGAGCAGAAAGACAAGGCCCTGACGGCCGGCAAGCTCCTGGCGCACGGCCTGCCCGCGGGGCCGGGTGCGGCCTCGGGACGGGTGGCGCTCACCGCCGAGACGGCGGCTGAGATGGCGGCCTCCGGCCCGGTCCTCCTGGTGCGCGCCGAGACCTCGCCCGAGGACATCGTCGGCATGCACGCCTCGGCGGGCATCGTGACCTCGCGCGGCGGCATGACCTCGCACGCCGCGGTGGTCGCCCGCGGCCTCGGCAAACCGTGCATCGTGGGCGCCGGGGAGCTCGAGGTGGACGACCGCGCCGGCGAGGTCCGGGTGCGCGGCCAGGTCTTCCGGCAGGGCGACGAGCTGTCGATCGACGGCACGACCGGCGAGGTGATCGCCGGTCCGCTGTCGACCCGTCCGTCGGAGGTGCTGCGCGCCCTGCTCGACGGCGAGCGCGCCTCGTCGCCAGCCGCCCGCGCCTTCCGCAAGGTGCTGGAGTGGGCCGACGCCGAGCGCCGGCTCAAGGTGCGCGCCAACGCCGACACCCCGCACGACGCGCGGGTGGCTCGCGCCCTGGGCGCCCAGGGCATCGGGCTCTGCCGTACCGAGCACATGTTCTTCGACGACGAGCGCATCCCCTGGGTGCGCCGCATGATCCTGGCGAGCACCCCGGAGGAGCGCGCCGAGGCGCTCGCGAAGCTCCTTCCCATGCAGCAGAAGGACTTCGAGGGGATCTTCGAGGCGCTCTCGGGTCTGCCGATCACGGTGCGGCTGCTCGATCCGCCGCTGCACGAGTTCCTGCCGCGCGGCGACAAGGCCCTGCGCCGGCTCGCCGGCCAGATGGGCATCGAGCCCGGCGAGGTGGCGGCCCGGGCCCACGCGCTGGAGGAGGCCAATCCCATGCTGGGCCATCGCGGCTGCCGCCTGGGGCTGACCTTCCCGGAGATCTACGAGATGCAGGTCGAGGCGATCGCCCGCGCCGCCTGCGTCCGCAAGCGTGCCGGCGACGACGTGCGGCCGGAGATCATGGTGCCGCTGGTCGGGACCGAGACGGAGATGGTGCGACTGCGCGAGCGGATCGGCGCCACGGTGGCGCGGGTCCTTCGAGAGGAGGCCATGGACATCCGCGTGCTGATCGGCACCATGATCGAAGTGCCGCGCGCCGCTTTGACCGCCGATCGCATCGCCCGGCACGCCGACTTCTTTTCTTTCGGCACCAACGACCTCACCCAGATGACCTACGGCTACTCCCGGGACGACTCCGGACGCTTCCTGCCTGTCTATCTGGAGGGGAAGGTGCTGGAGTACGACCCGTTCGAGCGCATCGACGAGGACGGGGTCGGGCAGCTCGTGCGGATGGCCTGCGAACGCGGCCGGGAGGCCAACCCGGCCCTCCATCTGGGCATCTGCGGCGAGCACGGCGGCGACCCGCAATCGATCGATTTCTTCGACCGGGCCGGGCTGGAGTACGTCTCCTGCTCGCCGTACCGTGTGCCGATCGCCCGGCTGGCGGCGGCGCACGCGAGCCTGCGCCGCGAGCCCGAGAAGCAGACGTTGCGGAAACCCCGGGCCGCCAAGACGCGGACCCGGGCGGCCGGTGGGGTCGGCGAGAAGGAGAGCGTCTCCCTCGTCGCGGCCCCCGCGAAGAGCTGAAGGAGGTTGCGATGGCGGAGAGGTCTCTGGTTGCCGAGCTGATCCACGAGCACTCGGCACGCTACATCGACGACGAGGACGGCGCGGCCTATTCCGTGCGGATCTACGGCGAGGAGAGGGCGGACGGTACCTGGGAGGCCTGGTTGGAGTTCCATCCGGAAGACCCGGGCCGGCCGGCGCTGCGCACCGCTCAGGAGACCTCGCAGCCCAACCGCGACGCGATCGCTTATTGGGCTTCGGGGCTGGAGCCGGTCTATCTCGAAGGCGCGTTCGACCGCGCCCTCTGAGCGGGAACGGCCCGCTCTTTGCAACTTCCTGAGTCGATGGGGACGCCTTCCTGCGCGAGCCCACGAGGATTACGACGAGAGGAGGTCCGCTGAGATGGACGATTCAGAACGGAGCTACGGCTACAGCCGAGACATCTACCACGGGCGCCGGGGAGTCGGCGGCCAGTACGGTCAGGAGGAGGGCGGGGGGCAGGATTCACCCCGTTTCTATCCCGAGCGCTCGCGCCGTGAGCGCAGCTACGAATACGGTCCGGAATGGAGCCTCGACGAATACGAGGCCGGCGAGCTCAGCCCCGAGGAGAGCGCGATGCGCGTCACCGGCGGCGGGGGCGTCACACCGCGGCCGGAGAGGGGCGGCGGAGGTTCGTACGACTACGACCGCGGCGGCTCCTACAACCGCGTCGAGTCGTTCACCTGGGACATCCCCGGCCCTCATTCCGGGCGCGGTCCGCGCGGTTACAAGCGCGCCGATCCGCGGATCCACGAGGACATCTGCGACCGCCTGGAAGCCCACGGCGCGGTCGATGCCAGCGACATCGAAGTCAAGGTCGAGAACGGCGAAGTCACCTTGACCGGCACGGTTCCCGACCGGCGGATGAAACGCCTGGCGGAAGACGTCGCCGAGTGCGTCCGCGGGGTCGCCGACGTGCACAACCAGCTGCGGCTCGGCCGGCGGGAGGGCGAGGGGCGGTAGGGCCACGTCCCTGAGCAAAGGACTTCAAGGACAACAAAGACCCAAGGACCAGCGACCTCTGGGTCCTTTTCGTCCTTGAGGTCCTTTTTGTCCTTTCTCGCGCCTGTACAATCCCGGCGTGGCCAGGATCCGACTTCTTCCCGACCCTCTGGTAAGCCAGATCGCCGCCGGCGAGGTGGTGGAGCGCCCGGCGTCCGTCGTCAAGGAGCTGGTCGAGAACGCTTTGGACGCGGGCGCCCGCTCGGTCGAGATCCAGCTCGAAGCCGGCGGCAAGAGCCGCATCGCGATCGCCGACGACGGCTGCGGCATGGGGCGGGACGACGCCCTGCTCGCCTTTGACCGCCACGCCACCAGCAAGATCGCGACTTTCGAGGATCTGGAGCGGGTGGGGACGCTCGGATTCCGGGGGGAGGCGCTCGCTTCGATCGCGGCGGTGTCGCGGGTCGAGCTGACCACGGCCGATCAGCCGGGTGACGGCCACCGGGTGGCGATCGAGGGCGGACGGATCCGGGTGGCCGAGCCGTTCTCCCGGCCGCGCGGCACCACGATCGAGGTGCGTTCGCTGTTCTGGAACGTCCCCGCCCGCCGCAAGTTCCTCAAGGCCACCCAGACCGAGCTGCGCCGCTGTCTCGAAGTGGTGGAGGGCTATGCCCTCGCCCGCGAGGACGTGCGTTTCGTCGTCCTGCATGACGGACGCGAGCTGCTCGACGTGCTGCCCGCTCCCGGCGTGGGGGGAGCGCGGGAGCGGATCGGCCAGATCTTCGGCGCGGAGCTCGCAGGACGGCTCGTGGAGATCCCCGAAGTGGCCGGCGAGGCGGGGGAGACAATCCAGGGCTATCTCGGAAGGCCCGAGACGGCCCGCGGCCGGCGCCACTTCATCTTCGTCAACCGCCGGCTGCTGCGCGACCGGGCGGTCCTCGCCGTTTTCTACCGTGCCGTACGGGAGGAGTGGCGGAGCGAGGACTTCCCCGCCCTCTTCCTCTTCCTCGACGTGCCGCCCGAGGAGGTGGACGTCAACGTCCACCCGCAGAAGGCGGAGGTCCGTTTCCGCGATCCGGGGCTGGTCGACCGCGTCCACGACGCCTTGCGCGGGGGGCTGGAGCGGGCGCGCGGCGAGGAGCGCGCGCCGTTGCGGACGCCGTCCGCGGAGCCCTATGTCCCGTTCGCCTGGCAGGGATTGGGAGAGCGGATCCCGGTCGAGGTCACCCGGCCGGCATCAGGAGAAACGGCTCCCGCACCTTCCTGGGGACAGGCGCGGATGGCGACGCCCACCTATACGCCGGTCGAGCGGTCCATCGTGCCGCTGTCGGGCCGCAGCGGCGAGGCGCGCCCCTTCCGGCTGCTCGGCCAATACAAGGGGACTCTGATCCTGTTCGAGGGGCCGGACGGCCTCTATCTCATCGACCAGCACGTGGCGCACGAGCGCATCCTCTATGAACGGCTGCGGCGGGCGCTGCTCGCCGAGCACACCCCTGTCCAGAACCTGCTCACGCCGGCGCTCCTGGACCTGGGAGTCGCGGAGCGGCTGCGCCTCAACGAGCTGGCGCCGAGCCTCGACCATTGCGGCTTCGGAGTGGCGGCCCTGTCGGGCAACACCCTGGCCCTGACGGCGGTCCCCGCCGTGCTCACCGCCGACGAGGCGGAGAAGCTGCTGCGGTCCCTGGCTTCAGAGGATGGCGACGGCGCGGACGCGGCGGGTCTGCGGCGGCGCATCCTGGAGGCGCTCGCCGCCAGCCTCGCCTGCAAGGGCGCGGTCAAGATGCACCATCCGCTCTCCGCGCCGGAGATGGAGGCCCTGGTCGCCGAGCTGTTCGCCGCCGAGCAGCCGTACGCCTGCCCGCACGGCCGGCCGATCGTCCTGCAGATGACGGACTCGGACCTGGAGCGGCGGTTCGGCAGGCGGTGAGGTGGGCTCCTGCTACCATCCTGAGGTCATGGCTTTCGGACGCCGCCCCCTCACTACTCTGGAAAAGAGCCTGGGCCACCGCTTCAAGCGGACCGACCTGCTGGACCTTGCTCTGACGCACCGCTCCTGGGCCAACGAGAAAAGCGAGCCCGAGCACTATGAGCGGCTGGAGTTCCTGGGGGACGCCGTGCTCGGCCTGGTCACCGCCGAGTGGCTGTTCCAGAGCCACCCGGAGCTGCCGGAAGGGGAGCTGGCGAAGCTCAAGGCGCAGCTGGTGAGCGGCGACTCGCTGGTGCGGCACGCCGAGAGGCTCGGCCTCGGCGAGGCGCTTCGCCTGGGCATCGGGGAGGAGCGCTCCGGCGGGCGGACCAAGGCGTCGATCCTGGAAGACTCCATGGAGGCGGTCCTCGGCGCCGTCTATCTGGATGCGGGGCTCGAAGCCGCGCGCGCCGCGATCCTGCCCATGCTCGAGGCGGTCGCGGAGGAGCGGACCCGCGCCGGATCGGGCGACGCCAAGACCCAGCTCCAGGAGGTGACCCAGGCGTTGGGTTGGGACCTTCCCGAGTACCGGCTCGCCAGCGCCTCGGGGCCGGACCACAGCAAGGTCTTCGTCGTCGAGTGCTGGATCGCGGGAGAGCTCACCGGGCGCGGCGAGGGTCCGAGCAAGAAGTCGGCGGAACGCCTGGCCGCCGCCGAGGCCCTGGCCCGGTTGCCGGAGAAGTAGGCTACAATCCCGCGCCCATGAGCGAACCGACCCCCGTCACCTCCGTCCGCGAGCTGTCGCGGCATATCGGCCAGCTGGTCGAGCTGCCCGGCTGGCTCGACAACAAGCGTTCGAGCGGCAAGATCGCCTTCCTCCAGGTCCGCACCGCCGGCGGCACCGTGCAGGCGGTGGCGAGCCGCGCCGATCTGCCCGAAGCCGACTGGGCGGAGGTCGAGCGGGTCACCCAGGAATCGACGATCCGGGTCACCGGCACCGTCAAGGAGGACCGCCGGTCGCCGATCGGCGTCGAGATCCAGATGACCGGCCTCTCGATCCTTGCTCTGACCGAGGACTACCCGATCACCCCCAAGGAGCACGGCACCGCGTTCCTCATGGAGCACCGCCACCTGTGGCTGCGCTCCAGCCGGCAGCGGTCGGCCCTCCGGGTGCGCAGCGAGGTCGAGCAGGGGATCCGCGACTTCTTCTATGAGCGCGACTTCACCCTGATCGATTCGCCGATCCTCACCCCGGCGGCCTGCGAGGGCACCTCGACGCTGTTCGAGACCGACTACTTCGGCGACAAGGCCTATCTCTCCCAGTCCGGCCAGCTCTACCTGGAGCCGGCGGCGGCGGCGCTCGGCAAGGTCTACTGCTTCGGCCCCACCTTCCGGGCCGAGAAGTCCAAGACCCGGCGCCACCTCATGGAGTTCTGGATGGTGGAGCCCGAGGTGGCCTTCCTGGAGTTCGAGGGCCTCTGCCAGCTCACCGAGGAGTTCGTCGTCTACCTGGTGGGACGGATCCTCGACCGCTGCAAGGCCGAGCTCAAGATCCTGGAGCGCGACACCAGCAAGCTGGAGCAGGTCCAGGGGCCGTTCCCGCGCGCCACCTACACCGAGGCGGTCAAGATCCTGAACGGCCAGGACAACGCCATCCAGTGGGGCGACGACTTCGGCGCCGACGAGGAGACGATCCTGGCCAGCCAGTTCGACCGGCCGGTCCTGGTCACCCACTTCCCGGCCGCCTTCAAGGCCTTCTACATGCAGCCGGCGCCGGACAACCCGGACGTCGTGCTCGGTCTCGACCTGCTGGCGCCGGAGGGGTACGGCGAGATCATCGGCGGCAGCCAGAGGATCCACGACCACGACCTGCTGCTGCGGCGCATCCAGCAGCACGACCTGCCGGTCCAGGCGTTCCAGTGGTACCTGGATGTCCGCAAGTACGGAGCCTTCCCGCACAGCGGCTTCGGCATGGGCGTCGAGCGCTTCGTCGCCTGGATGTGCGGTCTCCATCACGTGCGCGAGACCATCCCGTACCCGCGCATGCTGTACAAGATCTATCCCTAGGGCGTAGCCGCTGACCTCCTCCCGTCCCGCCGTCTATGCTTCGCTCGCGGCCCTGATCCTGATCTGGGGTACCACCTGGGCGGCGATCCGGGTGGGCCTCACGGGCATCCCTCCCCTCACCGGGATCGCGCTGCGGTTCGGCATCGCCGCGGTGGCGCTGCTGGTGCTGGTGCCGGTGTTCAAGGTGCGCCTGGGAGCCACCTCGATCGAGCGCCGTCTCTGGATCGTCAACGCGTTGTTCACCTTCTGTCTCTGCTACGGCATCGTCTACTGGGCGGAGCAGTGGGTGCCGTCGGGCCTCATGGCGGTGCTCTTCGCCACCTATCCCTTGTGGGTAGCCCTGCTGGCCCACTTCGCGATCCCGGGCGAGCGTCTGCGGCCGGGAGCGGTCGCCGGGGTGCTCGCCGGTTTCGTGGGGGTGGCGGTGATCTTTTCGGAGGACTTCCGCACCCTGGGCGGGCCGCAGGTCGCGCTGGCCGCCGCCGTGAGCCTGCTGGCGCCGGTCATGGCGGCCTTCGCAAGCGTCTCAGTCAAGAAGTGGGGGAGCGGCATCCACCCGCTGTCGATCAGCGCCGTGCCGATGGGTATTACGGCGCTCCTCGTCGGCCCGCTCGCCGTGGTGTTCGAAGCGGACCGCGGCATCACCTTCGACCGGGCCTCGGTGCTGGCGCTCCTCTATCTCTCCCTCTTCGGCTCCGCCCTGACGTTCACCCTCTACTTCTGGCTGCTCAAGCGCCTTCCGGTCAGCCAGCTCGCCCTCTTCAACTACGTGACGCCGATCGTCGCCGTCCTGACCGGCAGCCTCTTCCTCGACGAGACCCTCACCCTGCGCATCCTTCTCGGCGCCGCCCTGGTCATCGCCGGCGTTGCCCTGGCGGTGCGGGTGCGGCCGAAGACGCTACACCCCGCTTCCTCCAGCCTGGACCTCAGTGATGATCTGCTGCAGAAGACCGGGACGGATGTGGAGAGTCGAGATAAAGGGCAGGGAGCGAAGTAGGTGAAGAACCTGTCCTGAGGTACGCTGGCCCCGGCGGATGGACCGCAGCAGGATTCCTATGCTGCCGTGCGTCCTGTACCCCAGCGCTCTGGCGGCCAGCCGTGCCGCCGCGTCGTCCGTCAGGAAGATCGCTTCGGAACGGAGTCTCATCAGAGAAAGAGCCGCCTGCTCGCCATGGTCCAGCGCAAAGGCCCGCGCCATGGCTTGGAAGTCCGCGTCAATAGAGATCTCGATGGAGAGTCGTTGAAAGACGGGGCTTGAAGCGCCCGCTAGGGTCGGGCGATGGTGTACGGCTTCGTCCCAGACCTGAGCGGGCACCCAGAGTGTTTTGAAGTCGGAAAGCAGCTCGAGGCAGTCGAGCTCGTCGAGATGGATCAAGGGTCCTGCGTCGCAGACGATCTCGGCTCGACTCTCAATCTCGGCCATGAAGGCCCCAACTCACATCTTCCCGGAGAAAGGTCTCCATCAGCTCCGCGCGGTGAGAGTCCACAAACCGCCGCAGGGCGTCCAGCACGACGTCATCCAGGCTTCCGAACCAGCCCGCGTCGACCAGGGACTGGATTTCTGCCATCAGCTTGACAGGGACTTCTGCCTGGAGAGTTGCGGAGTGAGGGTCTGTTGCCATATCGGCCTCCATTAAGGCATTGTGAGTGACCGGCTGGACAGCGTCAACGGAAGGCCGGCTCGGAGCGTCAGCCGCGTTGCGGCGTAAAGCTCGCCGCGGCTGCCCTTCAATCCACCCTATCCCCCTTCCCTGGAACGCTGTGGTACACTGACGTCGCAGTGCGGCAATGCCCCGGATCGGGAACGCGCATTGCAAGTCAGCCAGGGAAAAAGGGGAGACCGACATGTCGAGCAAGGACCTGCAGCAGATCAGCGAGCTGGAATCGAGGAAGGTGGCGGAGGCCTCTCGCGAGCAGGAGTGGAAGCAGCCCAGCTTCATGCGGGAGATGTTCCTCGGCAACTTCCGCCTGGACTTGATCCATCCGTACCCGCTGCCGGCGGAGGAGCGTCCTGAGTTCACCGCCTTCTACAACGCCTTCAAGGAGTTCATGCGCGACCAGGTCGACGTGGTCGAGATCGACACGACCGGCGAGTACCCGGAGCACGTGGTCGACGGGCTGCGCAAGCTCGGCGCCTTCGGCATGAAGATCCCCAAGAAGTACGGCGGCCTGGGTTTCACTAACTCCGAATACCAGAAGGTGATGCACCTCCTTGGCAGCATCGACGGCAACCTCTCGGCCCTGCTCTCGGCTCACCAGTCGATCGGCGTGCCGCAGCCGCTCAAGCTGTTCGGCAGCGACGTGATCAAGCAGAAGTACCTCCCCCGTTGCGCCCGCGGCGATATTTCGGCTTTCGCGCTGACCGAGGCGCAGGTCGGCTCCGACCCGGCGCGGCTGCTCACCAACGCCGAGAAGACCCCGGAAGGGGACTACATCATCAACGGCGAGAAGCTCTGGTGCACCAACGGCACCCTGGCGAAGCTGCTGGTGGTGATGGCGCGCGACCCGAAGAGCAAGAAGATCAGCGCCTTCGTGGTGGAGGCGAGCTGGCCGGGGGTGAAGATCGAGCACCGCTGCCACTTCATGGGGCTGAAGGCCCTGGCGAACGCCGTCATCAGCTTCAAGAACGTGCGGGTGCCGGCGGAGAACCTGATCGGCGAGGAGGGCAAGGGGCTCAAGATCGCCTTGACGACGCTGAACGACGGCCGCCTCTCGATCCCCAACGGCTCGGTCGGCACGGCCAAGATCTGCCTCGAGATCTGCCGCACCTGGGCCAGCGAGCGGGTGCAGTGGGGCAAGCCGGTCGGCAAGCACGAGGCGATCGCCCACAAGATCGCCGACATGGCCGCCACTACCTTCGCCATGGAGTCGATCGCCCGCCTGGCGACCGAGATGTCCGACCGCGGCGGTTACGACATCCGCCTGGAGGCGGCGGCCTGCAAGGAGTGGAACACCGACCGCACCTGGGCCATCGTCGACGACACTATGCAGATCCGCGGCGGCCGCGGCTACGAAACCGAGACGTCGCTCGCGGCGCGCGGCGAGGAGCCGATCGGCGTCGAGCGGATGATGCGCGACTACCGCATCAACAAGATTTTCGAAGGGTCGAGCGAGATCATGCACCTGTTCATGGCGCGCGAGGCGGTGGACAAGCACCTCGACGTGGCCGGCGCCCTGATCGATACCGAGAAGGGGATGAACGAGAAGCTCGCCGCCCTGCCGACCATGGCCGCCTTCTACGCCTCCTGGTACCCGACCCGCTGGCTGGGCTGGGGGCAGTGGCCGCGCTACGCCGAGTTCGGCGAGCTCGCCGGGCATCTCCGCTTCGTCGAGCGCAACTGCCGCAAGCTGTCGCGGGAGATCTTCCACGGCATGGTCGTCCACCAGGCGAAGCTGCAGCACAAGCAGGCCTTCCTGTTCCGCCTGGTCGACGTCGCCAACGAGCTGTTCGCGATGGCCGCCTCGGTGACCCGCGCGCACGCCATGCGCGAGGCCGGCGCGGCCGACGCGGACAAGGCGGCCGAGCTGGCGGATCTTTTCTGCCGCAACGCCCGGCGCAAGGTGGGGAACCTCTTCCGCGCGCTCTGGGCCAATGACGACGTCCGCAAGTACAAGGTGGCGCT
>JBKKAU010000571.1:0-4709 GCA_046714475.1 Thermoanaerobaculia bacterium | reverse complement strand
CCGCAGGCCGTGGCGATCTGCCGGAGACCGAGCGCGGCGCGGAGTCGTCGCGGTTCGACGACCGCCAGACCCTGGAGGGGCTGGCCGGCACCTCGATCACCTGCCCGCCGATCGACGATCGGCTTCTCGAAATCTATCTGGAACGCCTCGTTCAATCTGGCCTTCCGGGCGCGCCCCTCGCGCGCTCCGGGGCCTCGGACCCGGCGCCTGAGGCGCCGCAGGAGCTCTGACCATGACCGATCCCGCAAGCTCTTCCTCCCGCGCTGTGGCGGCGGCCGGCGCCGTGCCCGTCAGCCCGCCCGCCGCGGGGGTGACCCAGGGGGACCATACCGTTCCGGCGCCCGGCGAGCCGGCCCTGCCCCCTCCGGCGGCCGGCGCCAAGCCGCGGCCGCAGAGCTTCTCGAGCTTCCTCCTGCTCTGGTTCGGCCAGCTCGTCTCGGTGATCGGCAGCGGCCTCACGGGCTTCGCGCTCGGCGTCTGGGTCTACCAGCAGACCGGATCGGTCACCCGGTTCTCGCTGATCCTGCTGAGCACCACCCTCCCCGGCATCCTCCTCTCGCCGCTGGCGGGCACCCTGGTCGACCGCTGGGACCGCCGCTGGGCGATGGTGCTGAGCGACTCGGTCGCCGGTCTGATGACGCTCACCATCGCGTTGCTGCTGTACTTTGACCAGCTCCAGCTCTGGATGCTCTACGCCGCGATGGTCGTCTCCTCGACCTTCGCCTCCCTGCGGTGGCCGGCCTTCAGCGCCGCCACCACGCTGATGGTTCCCAAACGGCACCTCAGCCGCGCCGCCGGCCTCTCCAGCATGGGGCAGTCGGCCTCCAGCCTGCTGGCGCCGATCCTGGGCGGCCTGCTGCTGGTGACCTTCGGCATCCATATGGTGCTGCTGATCGATGTCACCACCTTCGCTGTCGCCATCGCCTTGGCGCTGGCGGTGCGGGTGCCGAGGCCCGAGCCGGTCAACGAGGCGGGTCAGGCCGCGGGACAGGGCAAGAAGGGGGGCGGCTCGCTGTTCGCCCAGGCCGGTCACGGCTGGACCTATCTCAAGGAGCGTCCGGGCCTCATGGGCATCCTCTTTTTCTCGGCCTTCGCCAACCTTGCCCTGGGGATGATCCAGGTGCTGGCACCTCCCATGGTCCTGGCCTTCGCCTCGCCGGGCCAGCTCGGGACGGCGATGTCGACAGCCGGTCTCGGCATGTTGATCGGCAGCCTGCTGATGACCGTCTGGAAGGGGCCGGCCCGCCGCATCGACGGGGTGCTCGGGTTCATGGCCTTCTGCGGCCTGGGGATCGTAGCCGCGGCCCTGCGGCCGTCGCTGGTCCAGTTCGCCGTCGCCGGCTTCCTGTTCTACTTCGCCTTCGCCATCTCCGGCGCCTGCGGCCAGGCGCTCTGGCAGCTCAAAGTGGCGCCCGGCTTCCAGGGGCGGGTCTTCGCCATCCGCCGCCTCGTCGGCTGGTCGACCTTTCCGATCGCCTTCCTGTGCGCGGGACCGCTCGCCGACCGTCTGTTCAAGCCGCTGCTGCTGCCGGACGGCGCGCTCGCCGGCAGCGTGGGACGCTGGGTCGGCGTCGGGCCGGGGCGCGGCGTCGCCCTGCTGTTGATCCTCGCCGGGCTCGCGCTGTTCGCGGTGTCCGTCGCCAGTTATGCCTCCCCGCGCGTGCGGCGCGTGGAGATCGAGCTTCCTGACGTCGTATCCGATTAGTGGGGAGAGAGTCGATGATCGTGATCTGGATCCTGTTGGGGCTGATCGCCGCGGCCGTGGCGTACCTCCTGGTGAAGCGGGCGGGCTCGGTGGGCCGGATGCGGCAGATCCGCCGGTCGCTGCAGTCCCACCTCGAGCCGTTGAGTGTCGGAGGAGAGTCGCTCGCGGGTCTGCCGGCTCCTGCTCAACGCTATCTGCGCCGGGCCCTGCCGGCGGATGTCCCGGCCGCTCCGTCGTCCGAGGTGGTCTTCGAGCAGAAGGTCAAGAAGGACAAAACCGTGACCGACTCTCCTTTCCTGGTCTACCGCATCCGAGAGGTGCTCTCGATCGGCCGCGGCATCACCGGCGACGGCTGGATGAAAGGCGGGCTGCCGCGGAGCGTCTTCTTCTGGTATGCGCAAGGCGTGGGGAAGTCGCGCGAGGCGATCTTCGACCTGGTGCCGGTCATCCTCACTGGCGGCGAGAACGTCTCGCGGACCCTGCGCGGCCGCGCCCTATTCGAGCTGTTCTGGCTCCCCTCCGCGTTCCTGCCGCAGGCCGGAGCCGTCTGGGAGGGGGTCGACGACGAGCGCGCCCGCGTCACCGTGTCGTTGGACGGCGACTCCATGCCTCTGACCCTGCGGATCGACCCCGAGGGCCGGCTGCTCGAGGTGACGGCGCCGCGCTGGGGCTCGACCGGGACCGAGGACCGCAAATACACCCACATCCCCTTCGGCATGGTCGTCGACGAGGAGCGGACCTTCGGCGGCTACACTATCCCCAGCCGTCTGCGCGGCGGCTGGTGGTACGGCACCGACCGCTACATCGAATCGATCCACTTCGCGGTAACCGGGGCACGTTTCCAGTAGTCCCCCCACTCCGGCGCCGTCTCCCCGGGGGACGCCGTCCCCCCGCGAATGGACGCGGTCCCCTCGCCAGGGTGAGCCATCCCCTCCCGAGGGGGCGCCCCCCCTCCGAAACGGGGCCGTCCCCCGGCCGGGGGACGGCATCCCCTCCGCAGGGGACCCGGTGACGGAGGCTCAGGGGTGCTTCGCTCCTCTTCTCGGCGGCTTCCCCCGCGCCTCATGCCGTTGCGCCGCCTGCCGCGACCTCTGCGCCCACTTCAGGAACTCTTCCGGATCCTCCAGGACGTCGTCCGGGACGGCGTAGTAGGGCATGGTCTGGTCTTTATCCGGGTAAGGACGGAACGGCGGGATGCCGCGGGCTTCGAAATCGGGTCGGTTCTCGTCGTCGGCGCGCAGCAGACGTTCGCCAGGGACGACCTCGCCGCCGCCAACCGCGGGCTCCAGGGGAGAAAGCTGGAGCCGATCAAGGTGTCCACGCTGGAGGAGTGGCGGGAGAGGCAGAAGAAGTAGCCCCAAAAACAAAAACGGGAGGAACCCGTCCGGGCTCCTCCCGTCATCGCGCTCAGCGCTGCCGATCCGGCTCTAGGCCAGACCCTGGCGCCGCTCTTCGATCAGCTTGCGCAGGATCTTCTTGCGGGCCTGAATGGCCTTGCGCTTGCGCTTGACCGACGGCTTCTCGAAGTGCTGCCGCTTCCTGAGCTCGGTCAGGATTCCTGCCTTTTCGACCTTCCGCTTGAAGCGACGGAGCGCGTTCTCGAAGCTCTCCTCTTCGCGCACATGCACTACGGGCATCGGTACATCACCTCTCTTCTGGGATAGATTCGACACGAACCCCAACGGGCTCGCGCTCGTTTCCTGTAATTTCGCCCATCTCGGGCCGCAAGTCAAGCCGGGCGGCGCGGGATCGGGGTCGTGGGGGTCGTGGGAGCTCCCGGGACGGGGACCGCCGCGCCGGGCCGGACCGCGTCGAAGTCGAGCTCGTAGACCTCGAGGCGGTTGCCCTGCCGCTTGAACCAGACGCCGGCGGCGGCGCCGCTGCCATCCTTGGGGTAGAACCAGGCCGAGGCCTGGATGTCCGGGTACTCGCGGACGTTGAGCAGGTTGGGCTGGCCCAGCGCGGCACGGACCTGGTCCGACGTCATGCCCTCCTGGGCCTTTAGGAAGCGCTCGCGGGTCATGTAGCGCATGCCTCGGGCCCGTTCCAGCTCCTGCCGGAGCCGCGGGTTGCCGGGGTCGACGGCGAGGGCGTTTTCGTAGATCTCGATGGCGCGGCGGAAGTCGCCGCCGCGCTCGATGTAGTCGCGGGCGACCAGGATCTCCTCATCGCTCCTCATGCGGAGCGCCGTCTTCTGCCGCTCGGTCATCGGCTCGCCCTGGGCCGGCGGGTCGGAGTTCAGGAAGGCGGTCAGGCGGCGGCCGAGCTCCAGGGACAGGGCCTTGACCTCGGCTTCGAGCTGCTCGGGGGTGGGCGCGGCGGGAGCCGGGGTGCCCTGGGGAGCGGCGGGCTGGGCGCGGAGCTGGTGGAGGCGCTCGCGTTTCTGGTCGAGCGTCTGTTTGGCCTGCTGGAGCCAGGCCCACTCGGCGTCGCTGGCGACCGGGCTGGCGGGGGAGCCGGCGGCGGGTTGGAGGGCCGGCTCCGGCGGGCGCTCGCGGCAGCCGGTGAGGCCGAAAGGCGCGAGCGTCAGGCCGCAGAAAGCGAGTGCGGCCAGCCTGCCGGACGTCTGCTGCATCCGCCGGACCGTAGCACAGCCCTCGTGAGGCGGACAAGGCGCAGGATCGAACCCTTTGTCCATCAATGGGTTTCGCGGCCTGTCAGCCTTGACAGAGCGGCGCTCCACCCTGAATAATCGAGGCCTCTTCGATGCGACGAGCTGCCTTGAGGATCGGCCCGGGGATGTGAACGACGGCGCGAAGGCCGTGGAGAGCTGAGGATGTCCCTTTCCGAACGAGTCCAACAACTGAACCGGGAGATCGGCGCCTCGGTCGAGCGAGCGCTGTCCGACCTGCGGCGCGAGGTCTCGCAACGGCTGCGTGCCAACCAGGAGGAGGTGCTGCGGCGGATCGACGAGATCGTGCCGGAGCTCCCCGCCTCCTTCCTCTCTCATGATGAATTCGATCCCGCGGTCCAGGCGGCGGTCCAGGCCGCGACGCAGGTGGCG
>JBKKAU010000570.1:0-10193 GCA_046714475.1 Thermoanaerobaculia bacterium | reverse complement strand
GCCGTGGGGCGCGCGGCGCGCTCGCTGGCGCGGCCGCGGGCGGTGGCCTCGATCGCCGACCACCTCGAAGCCCTGGGAGGGGTCGTCTGATGTTCAATCAGTTCACCGACCTCTCGGGCATCCACTTCGTCGGCGTCGGCGGCGCCGGCATGAGCGGCATCGCCGAGATCCTGAGCGCCTACAACCTGGGGAACCTGCGGGTCAGCGGCTGTGACCAGGCGTTCTCCGAGGTCACCGACCGGCTGCGCGAGCTGGGCGTCGAGGTCCACCAGGGGCACTCGCCCGACCACCTGGACGGGGTCGACCTGGTGGTCATCTCCTCGGCGGTGGCGGAGGGCAACCCCGAGGTGCGCGAGGCGCGGCGGCTCGGCATCCCGGTGGTGCGGCGGGCCGAGATGCTGGGCGAGTTGATGCGGTTGAAGTACGGCATCGGCATCGCCGGCACCCACGGCAAGACCACCACCACGTCGCTGGTCGGCACCGTGCTGACCGACGCCGGGCTCGACCCGACGGTCATCGTCGGCGGGCGCCTGCGCCTGCTGGGCACCGGCGCGCGGCTCGGCCAGAGCGAGTACCTGGTGGCCGAGGCCGACGAGTTCGACCGCAGCTTCCTGCGCCTGACGCCGGTGATCGCCGTGGTGACCTCGATCGACGTCGACCACCTGGACACCTACGGCACCTTGCAGGGCATCCAGGACGCCTTCGTCGACTTTGCCAACCGCGTGCCGTTCTTCGGCCGGCTGATCCTCTGCCTGGACGACCCCAACGTGCAGCAGATCCTGCCCCGGGTCTCCGAGCGCCGGATCATCACCTACGGCTTCTCGCCGCAGGCCGACCTCTCGGCCGTCGACGTCGAGGCGCACCCGCGCGGCAGCCGCTTCTCGGTCCGCCTGCGCGAGGGGCGGCTCGGCCGCATAGACCTCGGCAAGATCGACCTGCCGATGCCCGGCCGGCACAACGTGCTCAACGCGCTGGCGGCGGTCGGGGTCGGGCTGTCGCTGCGCATCGGCTTCGACGACATCGCCCGCGCCATCGCCGGCTTCTCGGGCGTGCACCGCCGGTTCGAGTTGCTGGGCCGGTGGCGCGGCGCGGCGGTGGTGGACGACTACGCGCACCACCCCACCGAAGTGGCGGCGACCCTCCAGGGAGCGCGCCAGACCTTCCCCGGCGGCCGGGTGCTGGCGGTGTTCCAGCCGCACCTTTTCTCGCGCACCCGCGAGCTGGCCGACGCCTTCGGCAGCTCGCTGCTCGGCGCCGACCTCGCGGTGGTGACCGACGTCTACCCGTCGCGCGAGGCGCCGATCCCCGGCGTCACCGGCGAGCTGGTCGTGGACGCGGCGCGGCGCAGCGGCCACCGCGACGTCCACTACATCCCCTCCTGGAAGGAGGCGCCCGCGCTGCTCCAGGAGCAGGTGCGGGAGGGGGACGTGGTCGTCACCCTGGGGGCCGGCGACGTCAACCGCCTGGCGCAGGCGCTGGCCGCGGAGGGGACGCCGTGACGAGCTCGATGACCATGGGAACGCCTGGCGGCGCGCGGGTGCTCGACTTCCGGCGCCGTGGCGCGCCGCCGCGCCGCCGCCGGCCGAGCCTGCTGGCGAAGCTGGTCCGGCCGCTGGCGGTCGCCCTGCTGCTGGTCGCCCTGCCGCTCGGCGTCGCGGCCTGCGTCCTGAACGCGCCGCGCTTCCAGCTCCGCGAGATCGGGATCGAGGGGGTCGAGCAGGGAGGCCGCCGGGTCTCCGAGCTTTGGGTGCGCCAGGCGCTGGCGCCGTTCCAGGGGAAAAACCTGGTGCGTTTGTCGCTCGCCGAAGTCACCGAGCGGTTGCAGCGCAACCCCTGGATCGCCTCGGTCGAGGTCGAGAAGAAGCTGCCGGACCGCCTGGAGGTGGGCTTCTCGGAGCGCCGGCCGGTGGCCCTGCTGATGCGCGGCTCGCGGCTCGCCTACGCCGATGCGAAAGGCGAGTCGATCGCGCCGGTCGCGACGCCCGTGGAGCTGGAGGAGGCGCGGCGGTCGGGGCTGCTGGTCGTGAGCTTCGCGCACCCGCAGCTGCGCTTCGGCGGCGTCGCGCGCGCTCTGGCCGTGGCGGGCGAGCTCGGCCGGGTGCAGCCGGACTGGGCGGCCAAGCTGTCGCGCATCGAGGTGCTGGGGGAGGAGGACTTCCGGCTCTACACCGCGGAGCTGCCGTTCCCGCTGCTGGTCCGGCGGGGCGAGGTGGCCGCCAAGGTACAGCCCCTCGAGGGTCTGCTGCCGGAGATGTTGGGCCGGTATCCAAAGATCGATGCCGTGGATCTGCGTTTTTCGCGCCGGATCGTCGTGCAGCCCGCGGCCGCGCCGCGGGAGCCGGACGGGACCGGGGCCTAGTCAATTTTCAGGAGAGAGGGAGTCAGGCTATGGCCAAACCAGAACCGTACTTCGTGGGGATCGACATCGGGTCGTCCAAGGTTGGAGTGCTCATCGGCCAGCGCGACGGCAAGGGCGGGATCGAGGTGGTCGGCAAGGGCCTGGCGCCCAACCGCGGCACGCGCAAGGGGAACATCGTCAACGTCGAGGCCACCGTCGAGGCGCTCAAGCAGGCGAGCGAAGAGGCCGAGGTGATGGCCGGGGTGGAGATCTCGCGCGCCTACGTCGGCGTCGCGGGGGCCGACATCCGCAGCGTCAACTCGCGCGGCATGGTGAGCGTCGCCCGCAAGGACCGCGAGATCACCCGCCAGGACATCCAGCGGGTGCTCGACGCGGCGCAGTCGGCGGCGCTGCCGTCCGACCGCGAGATCCTGCACGCCATCCCGCAGGAGTTCATCGTCGACGAGCAGGGGGGCATCAGCGAGCCGCTCGGCATGCAGGGCACGCGGCTCGAGGTCATGGTGCACCTGGTGACCGGCAACATCACCCGCTCGAAGACCCTGCTGACCTGCGTCAACCGCGCCGGCATCGAGGTGGCCGAGATGGTCTTCGAGCCGCTCGCCACCGCCGAGGCGGTGCTGTCGCAGGACGAACGGGAGCTCGGCTCGCTGCTGATCGACGTCGGCGCCGGCACCACCGAGTACGCCCTGTTCTCCGAGGGCGAGATCCAGTACAGCGCCGTCGTACCGATCGGCGCCGGGCACTTCACCAACGACCTGTCGATGGTGCTGCGCACGCCGTTCGCCGAGGCCGAGCGCATCAAGGTCAAGCAGGGGTGCTGCCTGCCGAGCATGGTCACCGACGAGGAGGGGATCGCCGTGCCGACCGTGGCCGGCGGCGCCTCGCGGGTGGTGCCCAAGCGCGAGCTGTGCGAAATCCTGCAGCCGCGCGCCGAGGAGCTGTTCAACCTGATGCGCGAGGACCTCCAGAAGAACGCCTCGGACGAGGGGCTGCGCGGCGGCATCGTGCTGACCGGCGGCGGCTCGCAGCTCGACGGTCTGCTGGAGCTGGCCGAGCAGATCTTCGACGCCGGCGTCCGTTACGGCCTGCCGCGCGGCCTGGGCGGCCTGCTGGACGTCATCAGCAGCCCGACATGGTCGACCGCGTCGGGCCTCCTCCTCTACGGCCTCGCCGCCGAGGAGAGCCAGAGCAAGGTTCCGAAGAAGTCTTTTTTCAGCGTGCGCGGGATGGTGGGCAGCCTGCGCGGGATGTTCTCCGACCTGTTGTAAACGTACCCAAAGGAAGGGGGTGCCTCAATGATTCTGTTTGACGATCAAGACTCTCCGAAGGCGCAGGAGAAGCTGACTGCGCTCCAGGAGGACGTAGTGCCGGCGCGGATCAAGGTGATCGGCGTCGGCGGCGGCGGTGGCAACGCCGTCAACCGCATGATCGACGCCCAGCTCCGCGGCATCGAGTTCATCGTGGCCAACACCGATCTGCAGGCGCTGCACAAGTGCCGCGCGCCCATCAAGCTGCAGATCGGCAACCTCTTGACCACGGGGCTCGGCGCCGGCGCCGACCCGGAGATGGGCCGCAAGGCGGCGCTCGAGGACACCGAGCGGATCCTCGAGACGCTGGTGGGGGCCGACATGGTCTTCCTGACCGCCGGCCTGGGCGGCGGCACCGGCACCGGCGCGGTGCCGATCATCGCCTCGCTCGCCGCCGAGATCGGCGCGTTGACCGTCGCGGTGGTCACCAAGCCCTTCGGCTTCGAGGGGCGCCGCCGCATGCAGCAGGCCGAGCGCGGCACCGAGGAGCTGCGCAACTCCGTCGACACCCTGATCACCATCCCCAACGAGCGGCTGCTCAACTTCGTCGAGCGCGGCACGCCTCTCTCCGAAGCCTTCCGCATCGCCGACGACGTGCTGCGCCAGGCGGTCCAGGGCATCAGCGACCTGATCACCATCCCGGGTGAGGTCAACGTCGACTTCGCCGACGTGCGGACCATCATGACCGGCATGGGCATGGCGCTGATGGGTACCGGCCTCGCCAAGGGCGAGCATCGGGCGCTCGAGGCGGCACAGCGGGCGATCTCCTCGCCGCTCCTGGAGGAGACCTCGATCCAGGGCGCCAGAGGGGTGCTGATCAACATCTCCGGCGGCTACGACCTGACGCTGCACGAAGTCGCCGAGGCGGCGCGCATCATCGCCGACTCCGTCGATCCGGACGCCAACATCATCTCCGGCATGGTGATCGATCCGGCGCTGGAGGAGGCCATGAAGGTGACGGTGATCGCCACCGGCTTCGACCACGGGATGGGCGACCGGCCGCGGATCCCGCCGCCGCCGCTCTCCATCAACCGTCCGATCGCGGCCCCCAGCCTGGCCTCGGCGCCGGTCGCCATGGAGCGCGAGCGTGACCGCGACGAGCCTGAGA
This sequence comes from Thermoanaerobaculia bacterium, assembly GCA_046714475.1. Taxonomy (GTDB): domain Bacteria; phylum Acidobacteriota; class Thermoanaerobaculia; order Multivoradales; family UBA5704; genus DASPJI01. The sequence continues at coordinate 5,419 of JBKKAU010000570.1, read as the reverse complement.
AGCCGGCCGAGCTGCCGTTCTACCGCAAGGCCTTCGCCCAGGTGCGCGGCGACGACCCGAACGGCTTCGGCCCCAACTGGTCGAACGTGGACGACTACGACATCCCGACGGTGTTGAGGAAGCAGATGGACTAAAGGCTCGCGAGCTCTCTCCCCCTTCCGAGAGCCGGCGCTTCCGTGCCCACCGGGAGCGCCCGAGCCGCCTCTCGTGTCTGCTGGCCCCGCCTGGCCCGGCCCTGTTCTCCGTGTCCAGTCTCCGCTATCCTGGAACGGACGAGCCGTCCTTATGGAGACCGATTCATGGACCGAAAGCGATTCGTACCCCTCTTCCTGGCTCTGGCGTGCCTGTTCCTGGCGACGGCGGAGCCGTCCGAAGCCTGCCAGTCCGTGATCCAGCTCAATGAGACCGCGAACGGTACCTGGGCGCCGAGTTGCACCTCCCTCCACCGCAGTGGACGGTACGCCCGGTACTACGTCTTCACCCTGACCGACACCACCTCTGTACAGATCGATCTGACCTCCGGCGTCGACCCTTATCTCTACCTTCTGGCGAGCAACGGCCAGACGGTGCTGGCCCAGGACGACGACGGCGGCGACAACCGCAACGCCCGCATCTCCCGCTCGTTGGGGCCAGGGACCTACGTCATCGAGGCGACCACCGACAGCTCGCGCCGGACGGGGTCATTCACACTCTCGCTGCGCCCTTCGGGCGGCGGTTGTCTGACCTCGATCCCCTTGAACCAGAGGGTCAACGGGAGCTGGACTTCCGGCTGCAGCTCGACCCACCGCGGCGGCCGATACGCGCGCTACTACACGTTCTCACTCACCTCGGCGACCTCGGTGCAGATCGACCTCAGCTCCTCCACCTCCTCGCGGGATCCTTATCTCTTCCTGCTGCAAGGCAACGGTACGGACGGGCTGGTGATCGCCTCGGACGACGACAGCGGCGAGGGCGACAGCGCCAGGATCTCGCGCACTCTCTCGCCGGGCACCTACACGGTCGAGGCGACGACGTTCGGCGCGGCCCAGACCGGGTCGTTCACCTTGACGGTCCGTACCAGCGGGGGCGGCGGCTCCTGCTCCTCCACCACCCCGCCCGAGTCCGCCGTCGTCGACAACTGGTCGAACGCCTGCCCTTCAACCCGCCGCAGCGGCAGCTATGCGCGCTACTACACGTTCACGCTCACCGCGCCAAAGGCGATGGTGGTCCTCCTGAGCTCGCCGACGGAGGATCCCTACCTCTATCTCCTGGAGGGGGCCGGTACGAACGGCGCCGTGATCGAAGAGGACGGCGTGGAGCCGGGCAAGGCGGCGGTCCTCGCTTTTCTGAGGCCCGGAACCTATACGGTCGAAGCGACGACGCGTGATCCAGGGCAGACGGGTTCCTTCACGCTCGCCCTCGTACCTTTCTTCTGAGTCAGGCCTCCGATGGGCCCGGCTCGTCCGGGCCCATCACCACTTCCAGCGCCCGCGGCAGCACCTCGAAACGCGCCGGACCTTCGCCGACGATCTCGCCGTCGACGTTGAAGGTCATCTGCGGCTCGCAGTCGATCTCCACCCGCGCCGCTTTGCGGAAGATCAAGAGATCGCTGTCGATATGGCGCCCGAGCAGCACCGTCGGCACCAGGATCGCGAGCTGAGGGAGGGTGGCGGCGGGGGCGATCATCACGTCCAGGAGCCCGTCGTCCAGGATGGCCTGGGGGGCGACCGGGATGCCGGAGGCCACGAAGCGGCCGTTCGATACCACCAGGTTGTAGGTCTCGATCTCCAGCGTCTCGGCGCCGTTCAGGGTGATCCGGCTGGTGAAGGCCTTGAGCTCCGGCAGCGCGCCGAGCGCGCCGCGCATGTAGGCGAGCGGTCCCCAGCGCTCCTTCGCCTCGGCGGCCTTTTCGCTGACCTCGCCGCTGAATCCGCCCGCCGACACGTTGATGAAGTAGCGGCTCTTTCCATGTAAGGTCGCGCAGGCTACGTCCAGGGCGCGGACCCGCCCCTGCTCCAGGATCTGCAGGGCGCCGTCGAGATCGGCCGGCACGTTGATCGAACGCGCGAAGTCGTTGCCGGTGCCGAGCGGCAGCAGCCCGAGCCGGGCGCGGCCGAAGTCGGCCGACAGGCCGTTGACCACCTCGTTGAGCGTGCCGTCGCCGCCGGCCGCCACCACCAGGCCGGCGCCGCCCTGGACCGCCTCGCGGGCGATCTCCTCGGCGTGCCCCTCCCGTTCCGTCATGTGGACGCTGGTCTCGGGACGGCCGCCGAGCTTCTCCTCCAGAGCGTGTCTGTCCTCCACGCTGCCCGCGTTGGGGTTGACGATGATGCACGCTTTCATGGCGAGTCAGCGCTGGCCCGGCCGCGGGATGTAGCGGTTCGGCCCCACCCGTTCGGTCTCGATCACGTCCGGATCGTACGCCTGCCCCAGGTTGAGCATGCGGGCGGCCAGCCAGGCCAGGGTCATGGTGGGGATCGGACCGGTGAAGGGCAGCAGGGCCTCGAAGGAGGCGACGTTGCGCAACGCCTGCAGCCCGGTGCGGTTCAGGAGAAACCAGACCACCGGCGTCGAGAACACGTCAAGGCCCAGGTCGAGCAGGTCGAGCCCGACCACCAGCGACAACGGCACCGCGCGCACCGTGGTGAAAAAGTCGGCGTCGGGGGGCAGGCGGATCCGGCGGAGCTTCCGGAAGGCCAGGGCGAGCACCACCGCGGCCAGGACCAGGGCGATCAGGAGGATGGCGCCGATCCATCCCAGCAATGTCTTCAGCTCCATGAGGGCTCCTTGCGCCGGCTTACGCCGGCTGCTCCAGGGTAATGCAAGAACCGTGTCGCGGGCCGGCCCTGATCCTGCATAAACGCCGGCTGGAGAGGTGGAGCGGACTCTGCGGCCCAGGAGATACAGCATGAACGTGCAATCCGGCTTCCAGATGCTCAAGGAGACCTTCCAGGAATGGAAGGAAGACGAGGCGTTGCAGCTCGGCGCGGCCCTCGCCTACTACACGATCTTCTCGATCGCCCCGATGCTGCTGGTGGTGATCTCGGTAGCCGGCCTGGTGTGGGAGCGCGAGGCGGTGCAGGGGCAGATCGTCCAACAGATCCAGGGCCTCGTCGGCCGCGGCGGCGCCGAGGCCATCCAGACCATGGTCGCCAACGCCGGCCGGCGGGAGGGTACGGGTATCCTCGCGACGATCATCGGCCTCGCGACCATCCTGTTCGGCGCCACCGGCGTCTTCGCCCAGCTCCAGAGCTCGCTCAACCACATCTGGAACGTGGAGCCCAAGCCGGGCGCCGGGGTCAAGGGGCTGCTCAAGGTGCGCCTCGTGTCGTTCGGGATGATCCTGGCGATCGGCTTCCTCCTGCTGGTGTCGCTGGTGGTCTCGGCAGGGCTGGCGGCTCTGGACTCGTTCATGGGCGGCCTCCTGCCCGCCGCGCACGTGCTCGTCTCAGCCCTGGCCTTCGTGGTCGGCTTCGCGGTCATCACCCTGCTCTTCGCCCTGATCTACCGCTTCCTGCCCGACGTCCGGATCGCCTGGCGCGACGTCTGGACCGGCGCCGCGGTCACATCGCTGCTCTTCGTCATCGGCAAGTTCCTGATCGGCCTCTATCTTGGCAACAGCAGCGTCGGCTCGACCTACGGCGCCGCCGGCTCGCTGGTCGTGGTGCTGCTCTGGATCTACTACTCGACCCAGATCCTCTTCTTCGGCGCCGAGTTCACCCAGGTCTACGCCAAGCACCGCGGCTCGCACATCGAGCCAGATGAGAACGCCGTGCGGGTGAGGCAGGTCAAGGAGGTGGAGGAGGACGGCGACGACAGGCGGAGAGAGCCGGAGCCGCGACGCCGCTCCGGGCGGCACGCGGAGCAGAAGAGCCGCGCCTGACCCGCCTCTGGTACGATCACCTCTCAACGGCCTGAGGGGAGGAGACCGATGACGGACGGTTATCAGGAGGCCCGGGGACAGCGCAACGCCCTCGAGAGGTTGGTGGACAAGATCCCCGGGTTCCGGGGATTCCAGGACCGCGAGCTGCGGCGCGACGTCGACAAGCTCCAGCGCGAGCACCTCGCCGCCGAGCTGGGCCGGTTGAAGTCCGCTCTCCGCGACAAGGCCCGCGGCTACACCGACGCCGGCAAGATCGGCGCGCTCAACGGCTTCGACCGCCTAGACCGGCAGCTCGACGGGCTGTCCCAGACGGTCCGTTTCAGCGACTACGGCGCCACCGGCTTTTTCGACCCTGTGAAGATCGGCGACGCGGAGCTGGAGCGCCTCTACCAGTTCGACCTCTCCCTGCTCGACGACTTGAAGGAGCTGGAGGGCGGCGTCGCCGCCGTCCCCTCCCCCGGCGGGGAAGACCCCGGGCCGCCCCTCGACCGGCTGCGCGAGCGTGCCCGCGCCCTGGAGGACAAGTGGCGCCAGCGCGAGCAGGTCGTCGGCACCGTGGTCCAGACCGGCCGGGGCGCCTGAAGCTCCCCCTTCCTTATATATATAGAGAGAGCCCGCCAAAGGAGGCGAGAGACCGATGGACGTCATCCAGCACCAGGACCGCACGGGAGACACGATGGTGGCGCGCTGGCCGCAGCAGGGCACGGAGGCCATCCGGCTCGGCAGCCAGTTGATCGTCGAGGAGAGCCAGCAGGCGGTCTTCTTCCGCGACGGCAAGGCCCTGGACACCTTCGGCCCGGGCCGCCACACCCTGGCGACCCAGAACATCCCGCTGCTCGCCAGCCTCTTCGGCATCCCGTTCGGCGGCAAGTCCCCCTTCCAGGCGGCGGTCATTTTCGTCTCGACCCGCACCTTCATGGACCTGAAGTGGGGGACCAAGGAGCCGGTCGCCTTCCGTGACCAGGAGCTGGCCATGGTGCGCCTGCGCGCCTTCGGCAAGTTCTCGATCCGCATCACCAACGCCCAGCTGTTCGTCAACACGGTGGTCGGCACGCGCGGCCTGTACTCGACCGAGAGCGTCGAGGACTGGTTCCGCGATGTGATCGTGGCACGCCTGACCGACGTGCTGGGCGAGAACCTGACCTCGGTCTTCGACCTCCCCCGGCTCTACGACGAGCTGGCGATGGGGCTCAAGGCCCGGGTGGCGGACGACTTCTCCAAGTATGGCACCGAGCTGGTCGACCTCTACGTCGGCGCCATCACGCCGCCCGAGGAGGTGCAGAAGGTGATCGACGAGCGCAGCGGCATGGCGGCGCTTGGTGACATGAACACCTATCTCAAGTTCAAGACCGCCCGCGCCATCGGCGACGCCGCCCAGAACCCTGGCGGCGGAGCGGGCGACACCATCGGCGCCGGCCTGGGGGTCGGGATGGGAGCCGGTCTCGGCGCCATGCTCCCCGGCATGATGCGGGACGCGATGCAAGGCGGCGGTGGTGGCAATGCCCCCGCGGCGCCGCCCGCTGCCCCGGCGGCTGGCGGAGCGGCTCCGGCCGCCGC
>JBKKAU010000569.1:0-5230 GCA_046714475.1 Thermoanaerobaculia bacterium | reverse complement strand
CTCCTTTCCCATGCGGTGCAGGATGTCGCCGACCCAGGGCGGACGGTTCTCCTGGCCATCGCTCAGCAGGACGACGACCTTCCGCGTCAGCGGCCGGCCGTCGGCGACGATCCGGTGCATGGCCCGGGTCAGACCGGCGCCGATCGAGGTGCACCCGTCCGCGGTGAGGCCGCCGACGGCCGCGATCGCGGTCGTCTTGAGCGCGTCGGTGACGTCGGCCAGGCCGACATCGACCGTAGCCTTGAGAGCGAGCGGCGTGGAGAAAGGCAGCACGCAGGGAACGGCATAGCTCACTAGCCCCGCCCGGTGGCCGGCGTCGGTGGGGATGAGATCGAAGAACTCTTGCCCGGAGGCGATGGCGGCGGCCATCCGCGCCCCGCCCATGCTGCCGGTGCGATCGATGGTCAGCATCACGTCGAGCGGCTCCTCGGCGACCAGCCGGGCGTTCTGGACCACCAGCGCGAAGTCCTGGCGGAAGTTGGCCGGCTCGACGAACGGGTCCGCCGGCGTCAGGCAGTCGCCGACGATGTTCTCGGGCGAGATCCTCACCTCGTAGGTCCCGGACGGGGTGGGGAGGAAGACGTTCTGGACGTTGTTGACGATCTCCCCCGGGTTGGCCGACTGGATCGCGTCCTGCACGCCGCCGGGCTGCGAGACCCCGCCGGCGAAGTTGTTGCCGAACCAGGTGCTCCCGCCCTGGAGGACCCGCAGCCCGAGAGCGTTGACCAGGGCGGGGTTGCCGGCGGTCCCGGAGTTGAGGTTGCCGGGCACGTCGGTCCATACCAGGGTCACCTTGAGCGCGCGTGCGGGGTCGACGGGCTCGACGCGGAACACCACGTCGTCGCTGGCGGGCTGCAGCAGGACCTCCTGGTCGACGTAGAGGGCCGGCACCTCGGGCGTCAACGCGTTGGCCAGGTGGACCCGGCCCCACCCCTGCTGGGGGTTGGGGATCGGCCCTCCCTCCCCGGTGTCGACGGCGCTGTTGATCAACATCGCCTTGAGGAGGGCGGGGCTGGGGGTCTTCTCCCCGGAGCCGTCGCCGTGGCGCTGGCGCCACCACTGCGTGAGCAGCGCGCAAGACCCCGCCGTCTTCGGGCTGGCCGCCGAGGTGCCGCCGCCGTACCGCAGCCAGTGGCTGATGGTGCCCGGCTGCGGGAACGCTGCCGAGGCGGTGTTCTGTCCCGGCGCCACGACGTCCGGCTTGACCCGGCCGTCGCCGCAGTTGCCGATGCTGCTCGACGGGAAGCGATCGTTGATGTCGTCGGCGTTGGCTCCGAACTCGTCGGGCCGGAAGTTTTCGAAGTTGCCCGTCACGATCGTGTTCTTCGAAGCCTTGGGACGGGTCAGGCCGGCGTTCCCCTCGTTGCCGGACGAGAAACAGACCACAAGAGGGGTATTGCCCGCGGCGAGGTGATCGGCGTCCCGGACGTCCTCGTCCCAGGCCCTCTCGTTGGACCTGTAATCCATCGGGTTGTTCGTGCCCTGACCCCAGCTGTTGTTGATGATGCGACCGCGGTCCCCGCCTGAAGGGCCGCTGTTGATCACACAGTTGCGCGCGCTGGCCGAGGAGCCGCTGCTGAGGTTGAGGATCTCGGCGGCCGGGGCGATGCCGACGCCGTAGATGAAACCGTCCGGGTCCGTCAGGTCCGCCGCCACGTCCGGGGCCTGGGCCGAGACGTAGTTGCCCGCCGCCTGGCCGGCCACCATCGTGCCGTGGCTCCCTTCGGTCACGGAGATCGAATTCAGCCTGCCGGCGTAGGCTGGATGGTCCGCGTCGATCCCGCTGTCGTTGATCCCGATCGTCACCCCGCCGCCGTCCAGCCCCATCGCGCTCAACCAGGCCAGGTATCCCGTCTGGGGCTCGTTGGCGGCGTTGTAGTTGCCGGCGACGATCTGATCGGCCACCTCGTCCTCCAGGACGATCGGGTGAAACGCCTCGATGCTGTAGACGCCGGGCAGCCGCGCCGCCTCCTCCACGGATGAGGCGGGCATGCGCACATGGAACCTCTCGAAGAACGCCGCCGAGTCCTCCTCGTCCTCCAGGATCTCGGCTCCGAGCTCCCGAAGCCGGGCCAGGGTCGCCTCGACATCCCCGGTGTCCGAAAAGATGATGATCCAGTATTCCTGGAGCTCCTCCGATGGGCTCTCCAGCGCCCGGCTCTGCCGGACCTCGCGGTCCAGCTTGAAGCCCGGCCCGTACGGCAGAGTCGCGCGCACGAAGGGATGGGCCTCGACCCTGCGGATCTCGGGGGCCGTGGCCCGCACCAGATAGGCGTGATCGTGATAGTAGGTCAGCGGCCGGACCCCCTCCGCTTTGATCCCTTCGATCCATTCCGGCTTGACAGGCCCGATGAACTGCACGAAATAGTGACCGGTCCCGCCATCCTCCTCGTCGGAGGCGACGGCGGCCTCTCTTCGCTGGGCGGGGTCGACCGCCACGTCCCCGACGCGGATCTTCGAGCCCGCGGACAGGTCCTGGATCTGATACCCCTCTCTCATCAGACCGGTGTACTGTTCGGGAGTCACCTCCGCCAGGATCTTGTTCGGATATTCGGCGAGGACCTGCTCGACGTTCCCCCGCAGGCGCTCTGGAGATTCCTCTCTCCTCGTCGCGATGATGACGCGCTGTGTCTCTCCGGCCATGGTGATCCTCCTCGAACCCGGTAGGCCTGTTTACCAGACACAGGCGTTCCGCCGCCCCCGTCTGTTACAGGAGCCGAAACTCAAAGATTGTGGTTTGAGGCGCCGGACCTACTCGGCGATCGTGACCGCGTAATATTTCATCGTCTCGAAAGCTCCGCATCCAAGACCCTGTAACTTCTCGAAGAGCCGGTCGCCATTATAGGCAGCGGGGCGAGGGGCGGGTGGCCCCTCGGCGTTGACTTTTAGTGGAAACGTCCATATGCTCTGCAAAACAAAGACCGTCTATTCCAATAAGGAACTCACCAATGAAGTTCATAGGGATTACGTCGACTGTCATGCTGTTCCTGCTGGGCCTCACGACACCGCAGTGGGCCACGGCCCAGAGCGAGGAGCCCTATGCGGGCGGCGCCTATCGGTTTTTGCTGGAAGATGACCAGGTCAAGTCCTTGGAGTTCGAGGCCCAGACCGTGAGAGGTGTCACCTCCGGCTTCATGACGTTCGTCGATGAAGCCAAGTTCCCGGATACCGACGACGCCGAAGACCCCGGTTCAGGCGATGGATCCGCGCAGATTTACATCAAGGCGGACCTCGACAGCTTGACGGTGGAGAAGACCAGGGCGGTGATGGGCGGAACCGTCCGGGAGTCCAGCCACAAGACCTACGTCGGGAAGTGGGTGCAGCTCGTGGTCGAAGACAACGGGCAGGAGCTGAGGGTGCCGGATCAGCTGACGTGGGCTCTGTGCAGGTCGGAGCGGAGGGGATGGATCCCCTCGGATGCGGAGCTGAAATATGATGATGGGGCCTATTTGAGGTGGTGGGCCACGGACGCGGAGCGGAAAGACGATGTGGGAGTGCCGTCCGAGAACCTCCTCCCGAATGAAGAGACGGGATGCCGGGTTTATTCGCTCTCGACGTACGCCTTCGCGAGCATCGGGAAGTGGGAAGGCGACATCGTAGTCCAGCCGTAGATCCCCCCGCTGCCTGCGACCACCCATCGCAGGCAGCGAGATCCCTCTCCTACGGTTGCACCGGGTAGTACCACACCCGGCGGACCCGTCCCTCCTCGACCTCGTAAACGGCCAACGCGCTCTGCGTCCGCTCGCCGTTCTTCCCCTGCCAACGAGCGTGACGCAGGGCCGCTTGACGGCGTCGGCGGTTCATGGCACCCTTTTTTATCGGGCGGTGACCCATCGCCCAACCCCGCTCGGTCTCCCCCCGCGAGACCCCCGGCCGGGGCAAAGGGGTCTTCATGCCTCGGGTCGTGTGTCTCGTTCTCTGGTTGCCGATGTCGGGCGGGGCTGGCGTCGTGTGACCGGGAGACGAAGCACATGACCCAACAAAAGAAGCTCAAGAAAGCCATCCGTGCCCGGTCCGAGAAGACCGGCGAAAGCTATACCGCGGCCCGCCGCCAGCTCCTGGGCAAGAAGGCGGCAACGTCGAACCAGGCCGCCGCTCCGGAGTCTCAGATCACGCCTCCCGCGCTGCCCGCTCCGATTGCCGAGTCGCCGGCGCCGCCCTCCGCCCCGCCGGCTCCTCGCGCCGCCTCGCCTGCCAAGCCCACCAAGGGCGCGATCACCGACGCCGCCACGCTCAAAAAGACCGGCCACGGCCTCGATCACTGGTTTGGCGTGCTCGACGCTTTTGACGCCGCGACCCAGGGGCACACCGCGGCCGCCGCTCACCTGCATGGGGCGCACGGGATTCCCGGCTGGTATGCCCAGGGGATCACCGTGGCGTACGAACGCGCGCGGGGGCTGCGCGAGTTGAACCAGTCCTGCGCCGGCACCTTCCAGGTGTCCGTGTCGAAGACGGTCCCTGTCTCCGTGGCAGAGGTCATCGACGCGCTCCAGAGCGCCGAGCGCCGGGCCACGTGGCTCGCGGGCGTCGATCCTGGACTCGTCCAGGCTTTCGACGCCGCCTTCTCGGGGGACAAGCCGCGAGAGGTGAAGACCAAGGGGAGCGACTATGCCTGGGTACGCTTCCCCTGGGCACCCCACAAAGTCGAGATCCGCATTACAGGCAAGCCCACGGGCGCGAGCGTCGTGGCGGACAACACGGATCTTGCCGACGCCGAGCAGGTCGAGCAGAAGCGCGCGCAATGGCGCGTAGCGCTCGAAGGGCTCCGGCGCCACCTCGGCTAAGCAGAGACGACCTATCCTGCAACGCAGTAGATAACAACTTATGATAAAGTCCAGCCTTTATTAAAGGAGGATTTATGAGGAAGCTTTTGTTGCTGGCAGGTTGTCTGGCTCTGGTAGCGGTCGCTCTCCCGAAACCGGCCTCCGCCGCCGTCGTCTCGTGCACCCGGTTCTGCTCGAACTCCATTGGGCAGAACTGCCTTCAGCAAGGTCTCGACTGCGGGCCAGTCTGCGACGAGTACGGGCAGTGCAGGTGCGGGTGCTTCTAGGCAGGGGTAGCTCTCTCTTGGGGGGCTAAAGCGTCCGGGCCACGCCGTTGAGAGCGTGGCCCGGACGGCGTCTCGAGCCGGGTCAGGTCAGAAGCACCACGTATCGGGGCACCAGTCGAGGGGGCGCTCCATGTGCTCCCTGTACGGGGTGGTAGTGCCGAAGGGCTGATAGCTCCACAT
>JBKKAU010000568.1:0-2420 GCA_046714475.1 Thermoanaerobaculia bacterium | reverse complement strand
CCCCCTCTCCCTACCACCCCTCCGCCCAGGGGGGGAGGCACCACCTCCCCGCTCTTCGGCCAAAGTTAGCGCCTATGGGGGACGGGGGTGAGGGCGCGTGCAATGCCCGGCGGTTCGCGTTAGACTTCCACGGGCCTGCCGCCCGCCGCGGACGTCCCTCACTGGAGTACCTCAGGGATATCGCATGGACAGGATCGGAATGACAGACGCACCTCTCGCCGGGCCGAGACCGGCCTCCGTCCGGCTCGCCGACCTCGCCGAGCTGACCAAGCCGGGGATCACCGCCATGGTGGTCCTGACCGCCGGCCTCGGTTTCCTGTTGGCCGAGCGGGACGCCGTCTCGTTCGTGCTCCTGATCCATACGCTGCTCGGCACCGCCCTGATCTCGGGCGGCGCCTCGGTGCTCAACCAGGTTTGGGAGCGGGAGACCGACGCCCTGATGCGGCGCACGGTCAACCGGCCGATCCCGTCGAACCGGATCGCCCCGGACACCGCCCTGCTCTTCGGCGTGACCCTCGCCGTCGCCGGCCTGGTCCAGCTCGCCTGGGCCGTCAACCTGCTGACCGCGCTCCTCGGCGCGGTGGCGCTCGCCGGCTACGTCTTTGTCTACACGCCGCTCAAGCGGGTGAGCTCGCTCGCCACCATCGTCGGCGCCATCCCCGGCGCGATCCCGCCTCTCATGGGCTGGAGCGCCGTGCGCAACGACCTCGACCTCGCCGCCTGGGCCCTCTTCGGCATCCTCTTCTTCTGGCAGATGCCGCACTTCCTGGCCATCGCCTGGCTCTGCCGCGAGGACTACGCCAAGGCGGGTTTCCCGATGCTGACGGTCGGCGATCCCCGGGGCGCGCTGACCGCGAGCCAGTCGATCCTCTACGCGGCGGCGCTGGTGCCGGTGAGCCTGCTGCCGTCGCTGCTCGGCCTCCTGGGCACCGCCTACTTCGTGGGCGCGCTGGCCCTCGGGCTCGCCTACCTGGGGTCGGCCTTCGCCTTCGCCCGCACCCGGTCGGACGCCGGGGCGCGCAAGCTGATGTTCGTCTCCATCCTCTATTTCCCCGCCTTGATGCTGGTGATGCTGCTCGACCGGCTGGTCTCCTAGCTGAGCGTGGCTGACGTCTCTCCGGAAACCCCGGCCGTCGAGGCGCAAGGGGTCGAGTTCTCCTACCGCATCGGCCGCAGGGGTACGGGCGTTCGCCAGGCGCTCGCCGGGATCGGCTTCCGCGTCGAGCCGGGGGAGGTCTTCGGCTTCCTGGGGCCGAACGGCGGCGGCAAAACCACCCTGTTCCGCATCCTCGCCACCCTCGCCCGGCCCGACCGCGGCGAGGTCCGGGTCTTCGGCGCCGACCTGGCGCGCGAGGTCCGCGCCGTCCGCCGGCAGCTCGGCGTGGTCTTCCAGAGCCCCGGCCTCGACCTGCAGCTCACCGTACGCGAGAACCTCCTGCACCAGGGGCACCTCTACGGCCTGCGCGGCCAGGACCTGGAGGCGCGGATCGGCGAGGCGCTGGCACGTTTCGGCCTGGCCGAGCGCCGGGACGAAAAAGCCCTGGCCCTCTCCGGAGGCCTCCGGCGCCGGGTCGAGATCGCCAAGGCGCTGCTCCATCGCCCCCGCCTGCTGCTGCTCGACGAACCGAGCACCGGGCTCGATCCCGGGGCGCGGCGCGACCTCTGGGAGACTCTCGAGGCCCTCGCCCGCGACGGCGTCACCGTGCTCCTCACCACCCACTACATGGAGGAGGGGGACCGCTGCGACCGCCTGGCGCTGCTCGACCGCGGCGTGCTGGTCGCCGAGGGGACGCCGGCCGCGCTCAAGGAGGAGGTCGGCGGCGACGTAATCACCCTTGCCGGCCGCGACCCGGAGGCGATCGCCCGCGACCTCGCCGCGCGCTTCCCCGAGCTGGCGACCACGGTGGAGGAGGGCGCCGTACGGATCACCCGCGAGCGGGCGCACGAGATCGTGGCGCGGCTGGTCGAGGCCCTCCCCGGCAGGGTCGAGGCGGTCACCGTCGCGAGGCCCAGCCTGGAGGACGTCTTCCTCCGGCGCACCGGGCACCGGCTGTATGGGGATGGGGAAGAGGTGGGGAGGAAAAAGAGATGAGTCTGCTCGCGGTCTACACCCTCTGGCGGCGGGAGCTGGTGCGGTTTTTCCGCCAGCCGAGCCGGATCGCGGGCGCGGCCGGCTCGCCGCTGATCTTCTGGCTGTTGATCGGCAGCGGCCTTTCGGGTTCGTTCCGGCTCCCTGGCGGGCCTGCCGACGTCAGCTTCCTGGAGTACTTCTTTCCCGGCACGATCGTGCTGGTGCTGATGTTCGCGGCGATCTTCTCGACCATCTCGGTGATCGAGGACCGTGGCCAGGGGTTCCTCCAGGGCGTGCTGGTGGCGCCGGTGCCGCGCGCCGCCGTGGTGGCCGGCAAGGTCCTCGGCGG
>JBKKAU010000567.1:0-1933 GCA_046714475.1 Thermoanaerobaculia bacterium | reverse complement strand
GTGTTTTTCTTTGCTGGTTAACCCCTTTGCGTTGGTAACTTTTATTATTACCTGCTGGCGGCTTGGGGCAAGCGACTCGGCGCGGTCGCGGTCGAAAGTCTGCCATTCGATCAGCCCGGCGGTCTCGACCATCGGGCCGGCCTGCGTGGTCGACGCCTGCCGGCTGACCGCCAGCCCCAGGGTCACCGCCACCGTGGCCACCATGCCCAGGGTGGTGGCGTGCCGGAACACCCGGCCGCTCACCCCGCGGTGCCGCAGCCAGGTGAAAAGCGCGAGGGCCAGGAGGGCCAGCTTGATCCCCGCCACCCGCTCCGGAGAGACCTGCGCCGCGAGCACATAGAACAGCCAGACCGCCGCCGCGGCGAGCAGGAAGCCCATGACGCCGCGCACCGTCTCCATCCAGGCGCCCGGCCGGGGGAGGACCTTGGCGACGCCCGGGAAGGCGGAGATGAGCAGGTAGGGGAGGGCCATGCCGAGGCCCACGGCGGTGAAGATCGCCAGGATCACAGGCGCCTCCTGCGCCAGGGCGAAGCTGACCGCGGTGCCCAGGAACGGCGCCGAGCAGGGGGTCGCCATCAGCGTCGCGAAGAGGCCCGAGGCGAAATGACCGGCGACCCCTTCGCGCGGGCCGCTGCCTCCCAGCCGCGCCAGCCGCTGCGGCAGCGGGATCTCGAACAACCCCCAGAGGTTGAGGCAGAAGAGGACCACGATCACGGCGAGCAGGGCCACGAAGCCGGGACGCTGGAACTGGACGCCCCAGCCTACCGCCGAGCCCGCCGCCCGGGCCGCGACGGCGGCGAGCGCCAGGGCCCAGAACGAGACCAGGATACCGGCCGCGGTCGAGAGCGCTCCCCGGGCGATCTCCCGGCGGCCGTGACCGGCGCTCTGGACCAGGCCGAAGACCTTGAGCGACAGCACCGGCAGCACGCAGGGCATGGCGTTCAGGATCAGCCCGCCCACCAGGGCGAGGAGTAGCATCAGCCCGAGCCCGCCGGCGGCCTTGCTGGAATCGCCGGCCGCGGCCTCGTTGTCCTCATCGGCCTCATCGGCTCCATCCGCCGGAAACGCCGCGCTGGCGACCGCCTCGCCGCCAGAGCCTATGCGGAGCTCGACCTGCGACTTGACGGTGACCGGCGGCAGACACTGCGATTCATTGCAGGCCTGGTAGCGTAGCGAGGCCCGGACCGGCACGGGACCGGCGGACGCGTTCTCGGGGACCCGGACCTCCGCCTCGATCACCACCTCGCCGTCGAAGACCGACAGCGGCTGGTCCGCGAAGGCGAACGTCTGCGTCTCCGCCGGTGGGTACCGGACTTTTTCCTCTTCCCAGCCCGGCGGGAGCTCGAGGTCGAGCACGGTGGGGATCAGGTACTCGAAGGTCGGCTTGTCGCTGTTGACGTGCCATCCCGATTCGATGGTCACCAGGGCGGCGACCCGGGCGGTGGAGCCCGCCTCATAGGAGGTCCGGTCGGCGTGGAGCGCGACCTCGGCCTTCTCGGGGACCGCGAGCTGCGCCTGGGCACTCGGAGCGATCGGAGCGATGCCGGTGGCGAGCGCCAGGGCGGCGAACAGGCCCAACCTCCAGATCCTCGAAGTCCGGTATCTCGTCATGAGCTGACCCTCAGGTAGAAGACTCCCAGAAACCCGGAACAGGGCCGGGCAGGCCTTTATTCTAGACGGAAGCATTTCGATGGCAGCTACGGGGGGTGATACGATCCGCCCTCGTGAAACTCTCTGCCCGGGCCTCCCGCATCGCCGAATCCGCGACGCTCCAGGTGGCGCGCCGCGCGCTGGACCTCAAGGCGCGCGGTATTTCGATCGTTGACTTCGGCGCCGGGGAGCCGGACTTCCCTTCGCCGCGGGTCGCCGTCGACGGCGCCTGCCAGGCCCTCGCCCGGGGCTTCACGCGGTATACGGCCGGCAGCGGCATGCC
>JBKKAU010000566.1:0-1995 GCA_046714475.1 Thermoanaerobaculia bacterium | reverse complement strand
GCGACCACACTGCCCTTCTACCTGGACCGCACCGAGGTCGCCGGCGCGGCTCCTTCACCCGCCGGCGACCGGCCAAAGTAATTGTCGTCGACCGGCCAAAGTAGTTGACGCGGAACATCTCCTCCTTGGTAGGCCCTCGATCTTCGGCTTTCGGCTCAACAGACGGTCTAGATCTCTCCTCCCCGCAGATCAGGGCCGCCAGGTCCATCAACGTGGCGCCGTAGCCGTCCTGCATGCGTGTGAGGTTTTCCAACGACGGCCGGGGGCTGTCGCGCTCCCAGCGCGACAGCTGCCCCTGGTCGATGCCCAGCTTCTTCGCCGCCTCTTTCTGCATCGTAAACCCGGCCCGCGTCCGGAGCTCGGCCAGGGCTCTTCCAAGACCTTCGAACGGATCGATCTCCATACCTTAGAGCCTAGGGTCGCCTATCCCAGCTCATCCTCGAGCAGCGCGACCCGCCCCTCGACCGCTTTCTGCCGCCCCTCGAAGACTTTCTGCCGCCCCTCGACCCGGCGGATCGCGTCCGCCAGCGCCCGGATCAGCTCCTCGTCGGTAGGCCCGGGATCTTCAGCTTCCGGCTTAGCCGGCTCAGCCGGCTTGGCCTTCTCCCCGTCGATCAGGGCCGCCAGGTCCGTCAGCGTAGCCCCGTACCCGGCCAACACCCGGTTGAGGTTCTCCAACGACAGCCGCGGCTTGTCGCGCTCCCAACGCGATAGCTGCCCCCTGTCGACCCCGATCTTCTCCGCCGCATCTTTCTGCTGCGCAAACCCGGCCCGCTTCCGGAGCTCGGCAAGCGCTCTTCCAAGGCCTGCGAACGTATCCATCTCTGCCATGCCCGAGATTCTAAATGTTGCAGCCTGCAACAGTCAAGTCCTAAGTGAGATCAATCTCACTTTCCCCCTTGACTCTCGCGGAGGGCCTCCCTACAGTAGAGCCCAATGACAACTCACCCCACGCTTGGTGAATGGCTGCGACACTGGCGCCACGACCGTGGTCTCAGCCAGACAAACTTTGGCGAGCTGCTCGATCCCAAGGTCCCGCACTCCACGGTGTGCTGCTGGGAAAATGGCCTTCGCCGCCCGTCGTTGAGATTCCTCGGCCAGATCGTCGCCCTCACCGGCTTCCCCGCCCACCTCGCCCTCGAGATCGCCGACGTCCGCCCCGAGAGCCAGCCTTGAACCTGGTCCACCTCCGCCTCCGCCGCGGCGAGGCGGTCGCCGACGAGCGCGTCGTCGATGGCTCGGCCACGCTCTACTTCTGCGCCAAGGACGCCTGTCCCCACTACCGCGGGCAGCTCGGCCTCCTCGTCGGCGCCGAAGCCATGGTCTGCGCCCTGGTGCAGCATGCGCCGGACCGCACCTGCCAAGCCTTCTACATCGAGCTCGCCGAGGACCTCGACCAGCTCCGGCGCCAGACCTGGGAGCAACGCCTGGACGAAGCCGAGGCCTTCGAGTCCGCCGTCGCCGCCGCCGCGGCGGGACAGGAGGGGAGCGCCTATGGGGCTTGATCGCCTCAGCGCGGTCTGGGAGCACTCCCGCCAGAGCGGCTCCCATCTCATCGTCCTCCTCGCCGTAGCCAGCCACTCCGACCCCAAGGGCGTGTGGGTCACCGACCAGGCCACCCTGCAACGTTGTGCTCGCCTCACCAATCGTAGAGTCCGGCAGATCCTCACCGAGCTGGTCGCCGCCGGCGAGCTCGCCGTCGTCTCTCACCACGGCCGCGGCAAGCTCTCCATCTACCGCCTCCTCGTTGGAAAAGAAAGCGGGCAAGAAAACTGGAAATCGAGCGCCGCCTTGCCGGTCCGAAAAGAGGAAGCCGACAGCCGCTCATCGAAAGAAAAACCGGAAGCAGAGAGCCAACCTTCAAGCCAGATACCGGCTGCTGAAAACCGGTTTTCGAGTGAAAAACTGGCTGCCGGGAGCCAGATACCGGCTCCACTCGCTCCCCCTTGGCCCCCTTTTCCCCCTCTCCGCCAATTCCCCCATAATCCCCCACAC
>JBKKAU010000565.1:0-2520 GCA_046714475.1 Thermoanaerobaculia bacterium | reverse complement strand
ACGCGGAGCGCAGCTTCCGCCACGCCGACCTCATCAATGTGTCGAACCGCGATGAGCTGGCCACTCTCCAGGAGTGCTATGGCGAGAAGGTGGTGACTTTCCCCTTCGGCCTCTCGGAGGAGCGCCGGCGGGCTTTCGAGCAGGCCCGTTCGCCGGTGGCGGAGCGGCTCGCCGCCTGCACCGCGGCCTTTATCGGGACGTGGAACAGCCGCAAGGGGGCGCTGGACTGGCCGCGGATCGTGCGCCAGGTGCGCGAGCGGGTCCCGGGCGCGCGCTTCCTCTTCCTCGGTACCGGTCTCGGTTCGGACCAGGTGCTGCGCGGCTTCCCCGCCGGGGACCGGCAGGGCCTCGAGGTCCTGCCCTCCTATGACAGCGGCGAGCTGCCGCGGCTGCTCGGCGCGGCCACGGCCGGCGCCTTCCCCGGCTACCTGGAGGGCTTCGGCTTCTCCGTCCTCGAGAAGCTCGCCGCCGGCCTGCCCACGGTGACCTACGACGCCCCGGGACCGCGCGACATGATGCGCCACCTGGAGGTCCCGTCGATGGCTCCCGTGGGAGACGCGGACGCCTTCGCGGCGGAGCTCGCCGGCCTGCTCACCCTTCCGGCCGAGCGCTACGCCGAGCGCTCGGCGGACAGCCTGCGGGCGGCGGCCCGCTTCCGCTGGGAGGAGATCGCCCGCGACACCCTGGACACCTACCGGGACCGTTGGGAGAGGCTGGTCGGATGAGCGAGTCGAACGTCGCCGCCCTCTATGAAGGGAAAGAGCGGGGCTACTTCACGGCCGCGCGCCTCGACCTTTTGGGGATGCTGCCGCCCGGCGGCGGTCTGCGTCTCCTGGAGATCGGTGCCGGGGATGGCGCCACCCTGCGCGCCGCCAAGGCCCTGGGGCTCGCCTCATACGGCGTGGGCGTCGACCTGATCGAGCCGGCGCCGGCGCCGCCAGGCACGCCGGACGTCGACCGCTTCCTGAGCGGCAACTTCGAGGCCATGAAGCTGGACCTCCCGCTGGAGCACTTCGACGCGGTCCTCTGCGCCGACGTGCTGGAACACCTGGTCGACCCCTGGAAGGCGGTGGCCACGCTGGCGCGCCACCTGCGGCCCGGCGGCCTGTTCCTGAGCAGCATCCGAACGTCCGCAACCACCGCGCCCTGCGCGCCATCGCGCTCCAGGGGGACTTCCGCTACACCGACGCGGGGCTGCTCGACCGCTCGCACCTGCGCTTCTTCTGCCGCAAGAACATCCGCGAGATGTTCGAGGGGGCCGGGCTGGTGGTGGAGGCCATGGAGACCAACATGGGCGGTTACGGGCTGCGCCACAAGGCCCTGGACCTCCTGACCTTGCGGCGGTTCCACGACCTCTTCGTCTTCCAGTTCCGCACCCGCGCCAGGAAGCCATGACGACGCCCCTGGTCTCCGTCGCCCTCGCCACCCGCAACGGCGAGCGTTTCCTGCGCGAGCAGCTGGATACGGTCTTCGCCCAGACCTGGCCGAACCTCGAAGTGGCCGTGAGCGACGACGCCTCGACGGACGGCACCGTCGCCATCCTCGACGAGTACGCCCGCGCCCGGGGTCTCCGCTACGAGGTCAACCCGCAACGGCTCGGGCTGGTCCGGAACTTCGAGCGGGCGATTTCGCTCTGCCGCGGCGACTACGTCGCGCTCTGCGACCAGGACGACCTCTGGAAGCCGCGCAAGATCGAGACTCTCGTCTCGGAGATCGGCGGCTTCACGCTGATCTACTGCAACACCGAGGAGCAGCTCACGCCCGAAGGCGAGGTGCGGCTGGAGCCGTCGTTCGCCCCGATCCAGAGCTTCGCCCGCGCCCACGGCACGGGCAAGCCGACGCGCTATCTGCTGGCCGAGAACTGGGTGGTGAGCCACGGCGTCCTCTTCCGGCGCGAGCTGGCGGAGCAAGCACTGCCGATCCCGCCGCACCAGCCGTTCCACGACGGCTGGCTGGCGCTGATCGCCTCCAAGCTCGGCGGCATCAGGTACCTGGACCAGCGGCTCCAGGTCTACCGCCAGCACCCGGGGAGCTTCACCTGGGCGGAGCCGCACGAGCGGGTCCGCAGCACGGGACTCCTGCGGGCGCTCCTCGGCGGCGACCTCCGGCGCTCCTGGCGTCGGCGGTGCGAGGCGGAGACCGCCCGGCTGCGCGACGCCCTGGAGCACCCGCTCTTCGACGCGGCGGACCACGACTTCATCCGCGAGCTGCTGGCCTACTACGGCTCAGGCCTGGCGCCGCGGCGGCGTTGGGCCTCCTGGCGCGGCGGCCGGCGGGTCGCGCCGTACGTCGCGACACTCTACAGCCGGCCCGGGGGCTGGAAGTTCCCGCTGCGGGGGGTGCTGGGTGGGGCCTGACAGGATCGTGAAAAGACTCGCCCGGACGACGGTCCGGGGGCTGGAGCGCGGCGCCGCCGAGGCCCTAGCCTGGTCCGCCGGCCGGCTGGGTCCCCGGGCCGCGCGGCCGCCGGTGGGGCCGCGGTCGCTCCTTGTGCGGCGCCACAACGACAACGGCGACCAG
>JBKKAU010000564.1:0-12675 GCA_046714475.1 Thermoanaerobaculia bacterium | reverse complement strand
GCTGCAGATAGAGCTGGTGCGTGGGGTTCGGCCGGGCGAACGAGGACTGCAGGACGTAGTCGGCGAACTGGACCTGGGCGAGGGCCGTGTCCTCCTCGTCGACGATGCCCTTGGTGCCCGGCGGGATGAAGAGCCGCCGCTCCATGTCCGACAGCTTGCGCCGGAGCTCTCGGGCCGACTGCCGCAACGCCTTGTGCGGATCTTCCCCGGTTCCCCCAGCCGTGCCGCCTTCGCGCTCCCGCGCCTTCTTCCGCTCGTCGAGCTGGCCGATCACCGCGTCGAGGTCCTGGCGCGTCGCGCCGATCCGCTCGATCGCCTCGACCACCGCGCCCTGGAGCTCGCCGACCCGCAGGATCGCGGTCTCCCGCGCCTGCCAGTCGGCGTCCGTGTTCCTGGTGAAGGGATCGGCCACCACGCGCACCGTCCCCTTCGCCTCGCGGTCCTTGTGCTTCACCGTGACGTTGTAGGTGCCGGGGGAGACCCGCGGTCCTTCGTCGTCGCCGAAGCCCCCTCTCTCTTCCCGCGGCGGCTGGCGGAACTCGTCCCGCGCCAGGTCCCAGACGGCCCGGTTGACGCCGAGCTTCGCCGGGCCTTCCATCTTGCGGACCAGCCGGCCCGAGGCGTCGGTGATGCGGATCTCCACCTTGGGCTCCCGGCTCCGGCCCTTGCCTCCCTCCTCCGGCTCCTCCTGGCTCGCCGGGTCTTCCTGGACGGCGGGCGCGGTGGCCGGCTCGGCGGCAGGGGTCACGGGGGGCTCGGCAGGCTTTCCCTCTTTGCGCGCCCGCTCCTTCTCCTCGTCGGGGTGCGGCAGCCCCGGCACGTTCAACGAGTAGGTGATGAGGGCGCCGTAGGGACGGTTCTCCCCCCGGAAGTCGCCGGCGCCAGCCCGCGAGGCGCCGCCCGCCGGCTTCTGCTGGTGGAGGACCGCCGGCCCGCCCGCGTAGACGCGCAACGGCTCGGCGAGCGCCTCGGGCGTCATGCCGCGCAACGGGGCGAGGTCGTCCAGGACGTAGAGCGCCCGGCCGTGCGTCGCGATCACCAGGTCGTGGTCGCGGGGGTGGATCACGAGGTCCGCCACCGGCGTGGTCGGCAGGCCGTGCCGCCACCGCATCCAGCGCCGGCCGCCGTCGAGCGAGACGTAGAGGCCGACCTCGGTGCCGAGGAACAGCAGGTCGGGGTCGACCGGATCCTGCTCGATCGACAGCGCCCAGCCGCGCAGGTCGGGCGTCGACAGGCTCTTCCAGCTCTTGCCGAAGTCGTCGGTGCGGAAGACGTAGGGGGTGAAGTTGGAGCGCCGGTGGTCGTCCATGACCAGGAAGGCGCCGCCGGCCTGGTGCTTGGACGGCCGGATGTGCGGCACCCAGGTGTTGGCCGGCGCGCCGGGGATGTTCTTCTCGACGCTCGCCCAGTTCCGGCCGCCGTCGCGGGTGACGTGGACGCGGCCGTCGTCGGTGCCGACCCAGATCACGCCGCGCTCCAGGGCGCTGGGGGCGACGGCGAGGATGGTGGTGAAGTTCTCGGCGCCGGTGACGTCCGGGGTGAGGCCGCCGCTCTGCGCCTGCTTCTGCCACTCGGGCCTGTCGCTCGTGAGGTCGGGGCTGATCACCGTCCAGGTCTCGCCCCGGTCGGCCGACTTGTGGAGGTACTGGCTGCCGTAGTAGAGCGTGCCGGGCTCGAACGGGTCGACCGCGATGCCGGCGTTCCAGTTGAAGCGCAGGCGTTCGCCTCCAAAGGCGGGGTCGGAAGGCAGCGGCCGGATCGACTTGACCTCGCCGTCGCGCAGGTTCCAGCGCATCAGGAAGCCGGCCTGCGACATCGCGTAGCCGGTCATGGAGTCGGCCGGGTCGGGCAGCGTGTCGAAGCCGTCGCCGCCGCCGACCTTGGCCCAGTGGTGGTTGCGGATGCCCCCCTCTTCCCAGACGGCGCTCGGGCCGCGCCACGAGCCGTTGTCCTGCAGGCCGCCATAGACGTTGTACGGCGTGTCCATGTCGACCGCCACGTGGTAGTACTGGGCGAGCGGCAGGTTGGAGACGAAGTACCAGGTGGCGCCGCGGTCGTGGCTGACGCCCAGGCCGCCGTCGTTGCCGGCGATCATGTGCTCGGGGTCGCGGGGGTTGATCCACAGCGCGTGGTAGTCGCCGTGGATCTCGTTGGAGCGGCCGAGCCGGGAGAATGTCTTGCCGCCGTCGTCCGAGACGTTGAGGCGCGTGGCCAGGTTGTAGACCCGGTTCGGCCAGACGGGGTCGACGCGGAGGTCGGCGTAGTAGAAAGGACGGTCGGCGACGCGATGGTCGGAGCTCGCCGTCTTCCAGGTCCGGCCGCCGTCGTCCGAGCGCGCCAGGGCGCTGCGGTTCGCCTCGACCAGGGCGTAGACGGTGTCGGGGTTGGAGCGCGAGATGGCGAGGCCGATCCGCCCGAGCTCACCGGCGGGGAGGCCGTCGTCCTCGGTCAGCCGCTTCCAGCTCTCGCCGCCGTCGGAAGTGACGTAGAGGCCGGAGCCGGGGCCGCCGGAGCGGAAGGTCCAGGGCTCGCGCCGGTGGTCCCACATCGCGGCGAAGAGCTTGTTGGGGTTGCGCGGGTCCATGATCAGGTCGGCCGCGCCGGTCCGCGGATCGACGTAGAGCACCTTCTTCCAGGTGCGCCCGCCGTCGGTCGTCTTGAAGACGCCGCGCTCGGGGTTCTCCCCCCAAAGCCGGCCCATGGCGGCGGCGTAGGCCACGTCCGGGTCGGTCGGGTGCGGGATGACGCGGTGGATGCGCTCGGTCTCCGCGAGCCCGAGGTGCTTCCAGGTCCGGCCGCCGTCGAGGGAGCGGTAGACCCCCTGGCCGAAGGAGACGCTGTTGCGCGGGTTGCCCTCGCCGGTCCCGACCCAGACGATGTCGGGGTTGGGCTGGAAGACCGCGACCGCGCCAACCGCGGAGACCGCCTGGTCGTCGAACAGCGGCTCCCAGGTGAGGCCGCCGTTGACCGTCTTCCAGACGCCGCCGGTCGCGGCGCCGACATAGATGATGTCGGGGTTGGACTCGACGGCGTCGATGGCGGCGACGCGGCCGCTCATGCTGGCCGGGCCGATCGAGCGGGCCTTGAGCCCCGCGAGGAGGTCCGGGTCCACCTGCGCGGCGGACAGGGCCGAGGGCACCGCGAGCGCCGCGGCGAGGACTAGGCAAGACAACGATCTGCGCATGGGTCTCCTCCCAAAAAAGCGAAGGGCTATGGATAGCGCAGGGGGTCGGAGGGTGTCAAATGCCAGAGAGCGGGCGGCGGTGCCCCCCTGGGAACGCGGGCGTCTCGCCCGCTCAAACTTCCTCCCAGCGTAAACTGACAACGCCTCAGATAACCTTACGACGGCTCATCGTCTCCTTATCTGCGCCGTTGTCTCCTTATCTGGGCCAGTTTTTGTTTACCACGGGTCATTGTCTGTTTATCTGGGCCGTTGTCTGTTTATCTGGGCCAGATGTGTTTACGAGGGGTCATTGTCTCCTTATCTGAGCCGTCGTCTCTTTATCTGAGCCAGTTTTTGTTTACCACGGCTCAGATCTCCTTACCACGGGCCATTGTCTGTTTATCTGAGCCGTTGTCTCTTTATCTGGGCCGTTTTTTGTTGACGCTGGCCCATGGTTTGTTTACGACGAGCCGCGTGGGAGGCGCCGAGGCGCCTTCCACGCGATCAGGGCCTGCCTGCTCCAGGCAACGCCAGCCGCGGGGTGACAGGCATTACCGGCCAACAAGCCATTGCACTCCGCCGACAGGGCTGCACTCGCCGCACCGATCCGGCCAGTACATGCGGTGCTCCGGCGCGGTCTGGGAGCTCTGGAGCCCTCCAGCACCGGCGCAGGGCGCGGCCGGCACCGAGCGCCGGGACCCGTCGCTGCCGAAGAAGAGGTCCTCGCCGTGCTCTTCTTTGACGGGGGTATTCCGGCAATCTCCAGGGATGTCGGGATCCCCGGGATCGCAAGGTGTGCCGCTGGGAGACTGCCCATTGCGAGGGAGGCAGTCCGTGACCGGGCAGTCCGACAGGGCACGGCTGAACCAATAGGCCCAAGAGCCGCTGGGATTCTGCTGGCAGCTCCAGACACAGATCCCCGCAGCTGCCGGGCTGGCGGCGGCCAGGATAATGAAGCCCAAGGCGGCGAGTGCGGTGCGCGACGTTCTCTGCATTGTCTCTTCCTCCTTCTGCAACTCAAGGTGCTGCGCGCCGGCTGCGCGAGCCCTCTCGGCGACAAGAGGGCGCTAGAATCCCCCCCGGCCCTCGAGGCCTGGAGGTAAACCCATGCGCCTACGAATCCTGGGCTGCTCCGGCGGCTATCCCACCGCCGACAGCCCCTGCAGCGGCTATCTCATGGAGGAAGGGGAGACCCGCATCTGGCTCGACGCCGGCAACGGCACCTTCTCGGTGCTCCAGCGCTACGCCGACTACACGCGGATCGACGCCCTCGTCCTCTCCCACCTCCACCCCGACCACTGCCTGGACCTCTATGCTCTCTACATCGCCCTGCGCTACGGGCCGGTGAAGGCGCGGATCCCCGTCTATGCGCCGCCGCGCACGCGGGAGGTGCTGGAGCGGCTGATCGAGGGCGAGCCCGGCGACGACAAGCTCGGCGCGACGTTCGACTTCCACGAGGTGGACGAGGGGCGGACGGTCGAGGTGGGTGGCGTCCGGCTGAGCTTCCTGCGCACCGACCACCCCGGCCATACCCTGGCCGTGCGCGCCGACTCCGCCTCCGGGTCGCTCGCCTACTCGGCCGACAACGGGCCGGGCGTCGACCTCGCCCCCTTCGCGCGCGGCGCCGGACTCTTCCTCTGCGAGGCGACCTATCAGGACGCCCAGAAGGGCCCGCCGGTCCACCTCACCGCCCGGGAGGCCGCCGAGGCCGCCGTCCGCGCCGGCGCCCGCCAGCTGATCCTCACCCACCTCTGGCCGCCGTTCGACCCCCAGGTCTCGCTGGACGAAGCCCGGGCGGCGGCGGGGGACGTCCCCGTCGAGCTGGCGCGGGTGGGGGAGCTCTACGAGACTGCGCGCGGGCCGGGCCGCCGCTAGTCGTCCTCCCCCTCCCAGATCAGGACCGAAGCGCTGGAGCCTGGTTTGCCGTAGCTCTTCAAGGTGAAGACGTTGTCGTTGCCCGGCCGGATCGCCTGGGAGACATCGATCGTACGGACCTCGTCATCCCGCAAGCCCGCCGCGTGAAAGCTCGACCCGTTGACCTGGACCTCCAGCTTTCGAAGGCCGGGGCTGCCGTTGTGGATCTCCACCGTGTCTTCCGCCGCGGCCAGACCGCGGAAACTCGTGCTCGCCGGCTGGCCGGTGCCGCGGATCACCTCGGTCAGGATGGGATCGCACACGGAGCTGTTGCCCGCGAAGTCGGTGATCCGCAACTCGATCACCGCCGCCTTCGCCGGATCCTGCTTGGTCGCGGTGACGGTGACCGCCGCGTTGGTGCCGACGTCGAAGGGCGGCACCGACACCTTCGCGTTGTCCGACCGCAGGACGTCGACGAAAAGCAGTCCGCTGGCGCCATCCTGGGCCCGGATGTCGATTTCCGCCGGTGGCCCCGTGCGCCTCGCGGCCAGAGCGCAGCTGGGCCGGACGTCGTCGCACTCGCAGCACAGGAAGTTGGCCGCGGACCGGTTCGTGCCGAGATGGACGCTCTTTCCCAGCAGGGGATTGACCGTCGTCGGTGGCAGCCCTTCGGTCATCGGATGAAACCTGACCTCCGTCCTGAGGCCGATTGGAAACGGCGTGCTCACGCCCAGCGTCCCGACCGGGCTGCCGGACAAGCAGAAGTCCACGGCCACGGGACCCGCCGGCCCCTCGCACCGGACCTTCTCCACCGGGATGCCCATGCCCGGGCCGCTCGACAGGAGGGATAGCCCGAACCGTATCGAGCCGGCCGAGGTCGTGCTGGACAGCAACGGCAGCAGACCCAGGTCGTCCGACGGGAAGCTGCTGGCCCAGAAGTCTGTCGGGCTGCCCACTCCGATGTTCCAGTGTCGGGCGCCGTCGGTCGCCTCCACCCAGTTCATACCCGGCGAGCCGGAGCCCGTCAGCAAAGTGAAGTTTGGGCTCGAATCGTCAAAACTCACGACCATGGTCCCTGCCGGGATGCTCTCCGGGGAGACCGTAACGGCTCCGCCCGACGCCTCCTGGACGGTCGCGCTGAACTCCTCGGGCGCCAGCGGCTCGAAACTGAACTTGAAACAGTCGGGAAGGGTCTCCTTGTCTTTGACCTTGAAGGCGCGGAGCGCGGCTTTCTGGTGGGACCCTGCCGCGCGAAAGGCGCGGCTGCTGGCAGAGGAAGGCGGACAGCTCAGGCACTCCACCTCTTGGGTGACCCCGATCCCCACGAGCCGATCCCCCACGTCCAGACGTTGAATGAGATGCGGCGGAATGGGGCCGTCGAGGTCCGGATCGGCCATCGTCCCGTCGGGGTCGAAGCCCGGGGTGGCGGGATCGTCGCCGCTCAGCACTGAATTGATCAGGATTTCGCCACCTGTCCCGAGGAACCGGTTCAACTCATTGTTGAAGACGCTTCCGTTGACCGTCAGGTCCTTGGGCGGCCCGCTCTCTTCCTGGGGGACAGGCCCTCCAGGCCCTCCAGGCCCGCCCCAGGTCACCAGGGGCACGACGCCGAGGATCACCAGAACGAGCCCATGGAACACGGATCTCTTGCTCAGGGTAGCCATGTCGACCTCCTTGCCATAGCGTGATCGATGGTTGTCCCGTGCCCGCCGCTGCCGCTCCTTCAAGGGATATTTTCATTATAAGCTAGAGTTCTTCCTCCCGTCCGGGATCCACTCGCTGCAACCCTGCTCCCCGGCCTCCGTATCTCTCTGGATCGCCGTCCGGCGTCAGGCCGCGGCATTCTGGTTCGATCTCTACAGGGAGCCCTTTATGCCCTTTCGCTTCACCCGCACGTTTCTCTGCCTCGCCGCCCTCAACGTCCTCACCTTGGGCGGCGTCACGGGAGCCTCGGCCCAGACCCGGCTCCTGCGTTTCCCCGACGTTCACCAGGACAAGGTCGTCTTCACCTACGCCGGCGACCTCTGGCTCGCCCCCGCGGCCGGCGGCGCGGCGACCCGGCTGACCGCCCATCCGGGGATCGAGGTGTTCGCCAAGTTCTCTCCGGACGGCCAGTCGATCGCCTTCACCGGCCAGTACGAGGGGGACGAGCAGGTCTACGTCATCCCCGCGACCGGCGGCGTGCCCAGTCAGCTCACCTGGTACCCGGCGCGCGGGCCGCTGTCGCCGCGTTGGGGATACGACAACCAGGTCCACGGCTGGACCAGCGACGGCAAACAGGTCCTCTTCCGGTCGCTGCGCGACGGCTGGGACCTGTCGGACAGCCGGCTCTACACCGTGCCTCTGACCGGCAGCCTCGGCGAGCCGCTCGCCATGCCGGTCTCCGACGCCGGCGACCTGTCGCCGGACGGCCAGCGGGTCGTCTACACCCCGATGGCGCGCGACTTCCGCACCTGGAAGCGCTACCAGGGCGGCTGGGCCCAGGACCTGTGGATCTTCGACCTCGCCACGCACGAGGCGAAGAACATCACCTCCCACCCGCGCACCGACCGCGACCCGATGTGGATCGGCGACACGATCTACTTCAACTCCGACCGCACCGGCACGCTCAACCTCTACTCCTACGACCCGCAGAGCGGCGCCACCGCCCAGCTCACGCGGAGCACCCGCGGCGACGTCCGCTGGCCGAGCGGCGACGCCGAAGGCCGGATCGTCTACGAGATGGAGGGCGAGCTCGCCCTCTTCGACGTCCGGACCGGCCAGTCGCGGCCGATCCCGATCACCGTCCCGAGCGAGGGGCTCGGCTACCGCCCCGCCCAGGTCTCGGCGGCCGGCCAGATCGAGGACGGAGCCCTGTCGCCCAAGGGGGAGCGGGCGCTGTTCGTCGCCCGCGGCGACGTCTTCACCGTGC
The DNA here is from genome assembly GCA_046714475.1 of Thermoanaerobaculia bacterium. Classification (GTDB taxonomy): domain Bacteria; phylum Acidobacteriota; class Thermoanaerobaculia; order Multivoradales; family UBA5704; genus DASPJI01. The sequence goes on along the minus strand of JBKKAU010000564.1, from coordinate 4,747 downwards.
CGGTCGCCAAGGGTGTGACCCGCCACCTCACCCGCACCTCGAACGCCCACGACAAGTGGGCCCGCTGGTCTCCGGACGGCCGCAAGGTCGCCTTCATCTCGGACCGCGACGGCGAGGAGGAGCTCTACCTCGTCAACCAGGACGGGTCCGGCAAGCCCGAGCAGCTCACCGACGGCGGCAAGGCCCTGCGCTACGAGCCGGCCTGGGCGCCGGACGGCAAGCGCATCGCCTTCTCCGACAAGGACGGCAAGCTCTACGTGCTGACGCTGGACGGCCGCAAGCTCACCGAGATCGCGGACGACCGGCGCAGTCAGATCAACGACTACACCTGGTCGCCCTGCGGCGGCTGGCTCGCCTTCTCGCTACGCGACGACAACGGCTTCCGCTCGATCCACCTGTGGAGCGCCGAGGACGGCAAGCTCCGGCGGGTGAACGACGAGAGCTTCGACGAGTCCAGCCCCGCCTGGGACCCGCAGGGTAACTATCTCTATTACCTGAGCGGCCGGGACTACTCGCCGATGGCCGACTTCTTCGACTTCAACTACGCCCTCGGCCGCAACATCGGCGTCTACGCCCTGGCCCTGCGGCGTGACGTGCCGCACCCGTTCCCGCCCGAGAGCGACGAGGTGGCGATCGAGGAGGAGAAGGGCGGCGAGAAGAAGGACGAGAAGAAGGACGACGGCAAGGCGGCCCAGGCCAGGCCGCTCACGCGCATCGACTTCGACGGCCTCGCCGGCCGGGTGGCCCGCGTCCCCGTCCCATTCGGCAACTACGGCAGCCTTGGCGCCAAGGACGGCCACCTGCTCTACCTGAGGAACGGCTCCTTCTTTTTCAACGGCGAGTCCGATCCGCCCTCCGTCCTCCAGATCTTCGCCTTGAAAGAGCGCAAGGAGACGACGCTCGCCGAGAACGTCCAGGGCTACTCCCTGTCGCAGGACGGCGGCAAGGTCCTGGTCCAGCAGGGGCCGGAGATCCACATCCTGGACGCGTCGCCGGCCGGCAAGGACTCGCGCAAGCCGGTCTCGACCGCCGGGCTGGTGGTGGACCGCGTGCCCGCCGAGGAGTGGGCGCAGATCTTCGACGAGTCGTGGCGGCGCTACCGCGACTTCTTCTACGTCGAGACCATGCACGGCTACGACTGGGAGGCGTTGCGCCGGCAGTACCGGCCGCTCCTCGCCCACGTCGGGCACCGCTCGGACCTCAACTACGTGATCGGCGAGATGATCGCCGAGCTCAACGTCTCGCACGCCTACGTCGCCGGCGGCGACTTCCAGCTCCCCGCGCGGCCGCGCGTCGCCCTTCCCGGCGCCCGCTTCGCGCTCGACGACAGGGCCGGCCGCTACAAGATCGCCAGGATTTTCCGCGGCCAGAACGAGGAGGACCTCTACCGCTCGCCGCTGACCGAGATCGGCATGGACGTCCGGGAGGGGGACTACCTGCTGGCGATCGACGGCGAGGACCTGCCGGCCCATGACAACCCCTACCGGCTGCTGCGGCACAAGGCGGACCGGCCGGTGCGCTTCACGGTCAACGACCGGCCGGCCTACGAGGGGGCGCGGGAGGTGGTCTTCACCCCGCTCTCCAGCGAGACCAGCCTGGTCTACCTCGATTGGATCACCGCCAACCGCGAGCGCGTCGAGAAGCTCTCCGGCGGCCGGGTCGGCTACATCCACATCCCGGACATGGGCGGCGACGGCCTGCGCGAGTTCGTCAAGGCCTTCTATCCCCAGCTGCGCAAGGAGGGCCTGATCGTCGACGTGCGCAGCAACGGCGGCGGCTTCGTCTCCCAGACCATCCTCGAGCGGCTGCGGCGCGAGCTCCTGTCGGTCGATTTCTCACGGACGGACGACTCGGTCTCCACCTATCCGCAGGCGGCCTTCCACGGCCACATGGCCAGCCTGATCAACGAGACCTCGTCGTCGGACGGCGACGTCTTCGCCGCCATGTTCCGGCAGTCGGGGCTCGGGCCGCTGATCGGCAAGCGCACCTGGGGCGGCGTCGTCGGCATCACCAGCCGCGGGCCGCTGCTCGACGGCGGCGAGATCAGCGTGCCGGAGGCGGCTTCCGCTTCGGTGGACGGCCAGTGGATCATCGAAGGGGAGGGGGTCGCCCCGGACATCGACGTCGAGAACGACCCCAAGTCGATCCTCGCCGGCCGCGACCCGCAGCTCGAGCGGGGAGTCGACGAGGTGATGAAGAAGATCCGCGAGCAGCCCAGGAAGCTGCCCGCGCGGCCCGCGCCGCCGGTGAAGACGCAGGCGGGTCAGTAGAGGAGGGGCGCGATGAATCGCGCCCCTGCGGTCATTCCGCCACTGCGGACCGCGGAGCGGCTCCTAGAGCGCGCATCCACCGGTGGTGAGACAGGATGGCGCTCCACATCGTGGGGTGCGCGTTGTAGCGGACCCCGCGCTCCCGGCAGAGCTCCTCGACGATTCCCGCGATCCCTGGCAGGTGGACGTGGCTGATCCGCGGGAACAGGTGGTGCTCGACCTGGTGGTTGAGCCCGCCGACGTACCAGGTCAGCAGGCGGTTGCGCCGCCCGAAGTCGGCGGTGGTCTCGATCTGGTGGACCGCCCACTCCCGGTCCGTAGCCGTCCCGATCTCCTCCGGCGAGAAGGACTCCGTCTCGTCATTCGAGTGGGCGAGCTGGAAGACGACGCTCAGGACGATCCCCTCGACCCCCGAGACGATCCCATAGAAGAGCAGCACCATCCAAAACGGGTGGAAGAACGCGGGCAGGACGAAGGCCAGGCTGAAAAAAGCGACCTTGCCGCCGACCAGGAGGGCGAGGTCGGCACCCCGGGGGCGGGGGAACGGGTGATCGCCGATGCGGCCGCGAGCCAGCGCCGCGAAGTCGTCGTAGAGGTGCCACTTGGGGGTGATCAGGCTGTACAGGGGCCACATGTAGAGGTGCTGCAGCCGATGGTAGAAGCGGTGCGGCTGGTGCCGCGACATCCGGCAGAGGGCCCCGAGGTCGATGTCGTCGTCGAGGCCGTGGACGTTGGGATAGCTGTGGTGGAGGACGTTGTGCTTGAAGCGCCAGATGTACGAGCTGCCGCCCAGGAGGTCGAGCGTCCACCCCAAGGCCCGGTTGACGGTCTTCGAGGGCGAGACCGCGCCATGGTTGCCGTCGTGACCGACGTTGAAACCGAGCGCCGCGACCGCCAGGCCCAGCGAGATCGCGAACGGCAGGGCCTGTCCGGCATGCGTCGCGGTGACGAGGCCGGCGTAGGAGACACCCGCCCAGAGGAACAGCAGGGCTGTTTTGAGATAAAGGGGAGCCGCGCCATGGCGGGTCCGCCCCGCCGTGGCGAGGTGGCGCTCCACGCGGGCCTGGAGCTCCTGTTGAAAGGAACGGTCTCGGGAGAACTTGAGTCGAGCTTCCATAATGAGGGCGGATTCTATCCTAGCGACTGAGCCAGCCCGGCGAGTGGGTCGCGAATTACTTCGCCGGTTGTTCAGCCGGCACCAGTTGCAACGTATGTGCCGTCTTCCCCGGCAGGAACGGCGTCGGCTCTCCCTCCTCCCAGGCCCGGTGCCCCGCCTGGTAGAAGGGGGACATCGGGTGGCCGCTCTGGCCGACCGGCATGTGGAAGAGGCCTTTCTCCTCCTGCCCCGGTGAGACCACCAGCCGCTCCGAGGCGCCGAAGCCTGTGCCCTGGACGCGCGGCATGTCCTGGTCGCCGGGGAGCGGCCGGGCGGGGATGTTCAGCCAGCGGCCGGCCAAGGGGATCGCGCCACCCAGCGGGTGCTGGATGCGGGTGGTGTTGCGTTCGCCCCAGGTGCGGTCCGCGACGTTCGGCCCGAGGGCCTCCCACTCTTCGAGCAGGGCGTCGACGGCCGCGAGGAGCTGCTCGTCCCAGGTGCGGAACCGGGGATCGAGCAGGTGGGCGGGCCGTTGCGAGGCCAGCGCCCAGAGCGGCCCCTCGACCTGGTTGACCTGGCCGTCGCCGAACCGCTCGTCCGCCTGTTGGCACGGGGCGGTCAACGCGCCGATCACCTGGCTGGCCAGCTTGGACCGGAAGCCCCGCGCCGCGCGGTAGGCCACGGAGTCGATCGAGGCGCGGCCGGTCCAGGTCCGCTCCACCAGACGCCGCAGCTCGGCCCGGCGCGGGTCGGCTTTCACCGCTTCGGGGGTGAGCGTCCTGAGCAGCAGCTCGCGCCAGCGCGCCAGGAACAGGGCCCGGTCGTCGAGCTGGACCGCCAGCATGTCCCGGGGCGTCGCCCTGTCGAGCGCCAGGAGCCGGTCGCGGATCTGGCGGGAGCGGGCACCCAGGTCGTAGTCGCCGTCGCCCAGCTTCGCCAGCATGTCGCCGTCCACCACCCGGGCGTTGGCCGTCCAGATGCGGCCCGAGGGCGGGTCGACCACCCGCGGCATCTCCCCGGGGGCGAGCCACCCCTGCCAGCCGCGCGCGCCGTCGGCCCAGGAGGTCGGGACCTGGCCGTCGAAGCCGACCCGCCGCGGCATGCGGCCGATGATCGTCCAGGCGATGCGCCCGCTCGAGTCGGCGACGACGAAGTTCTGCGCCGGCGGGCCGCTCATGTTGGCGATGGCGACCGCCTCGTCCACCGTCTTCGCGTCCTCGAGCCGCAGCATCCCGAAGTTGACCGCCTCGGGCCGGTGGGCGGTCCAGGCGAAGGCGCGCGGCCGGGCGCGGTGGTCCTCGTCGAGGACCGGGGCCCAGATAGTCTCCCGGACCTCGAGCGTCGGGTGCTCCAGGCCTTTGACCCGGATGCGCTCGGTTTG
>JBKKAU010000563.1:0-2241 GCA_046714475.1 Thermoanaerobaculia bacterium | reverse complement strand
GAACAGGGTCGAGGTGATGGTGGACTCGGTGAGCCCGTAGGCGTTGGCCCACTCGGCGAGCGAGCCGCGCTCCTCCACCAGGTCGCTCCAGGCGGCGAGCTTCTCCGGCGCCACGCGGTCGCTGCCGGCCACCACCAGGCGCAGGCCGTCGGGGAGGCGCTCGCCGCTCGCGGCCAGCGCGTCCACCCACTCGTGCCAGTAGGGGCTGGGGAGGTTGACCACCGTCACCCCCTCGCGCTCGATGAACCCGGCCAGCGCTCCGGGGGCGGCGGCCCGCGGATCGGGGAGCAGCACCACCGCGGCGCCGGCGAGCAGTGAGGGGAAGACCTCCTCCGCCGCCACGTCGAAGCTCAACGACGCGAACTGGAGCACCCGGTCGCGCGGCACCAGGCGGTAGGCGCGGACCATGGCCTGGGCGTGGTGCAGCAGCGCCGCGTGCGAGATCCCCACCCCCTTGGGCAGTCCGGACGACCCGGAGGTATAGAGGACGTAGGCGAGGCCGGACGGATCGACGGCGTCGATCTCGGCGGCCGACGGGAAGCTCCCCTCCCCCACGCCGTCCAGGCAGACGGCGAGCGGTGACGACTGCGCCGACTGAGACGATGGCGGCAGCTCGGCCCGCAGCCCCTCCCGGGTCACCAGGACGGCGGCGCCCGAGTCTTCCAGCATGAACGCCAGGCGTTCGCGCGGATACAGAGGGTCGAGGGGCAGGTAGGCGCCGCCGGCGCGGAGGATGCCCAGCAGGGCGACCAGCGCCTCGGGAGAGCGTTCGAGATAGACCCCGACGACCGTCTCCGGCCCGACTCCGAGCGCCCGCAGCCGGCGGGCGAGCGCGGCGCTGCGGACCTCCACCTCACCGTAGCTCAGGGATCTGCCGGCGCAGACCAGCGCCGGCGCTTTGGGGCTCTGGGCCGCCCGCTCAGCGATCAGGCGATGCACGCCGGCGAAACGGACGACCTCGGGGGACAGCGTGAAAAGCTCACGCTGCTCTGGGAAGACCCAGTGTTGCGCCATCCTCTCCTCCTCCAAAACAAGGCAAAACAAAAAATCGAAACGCAGCCTGCTCGAAGCCTGCTACGGCCCTGCTGGACAAAGCTACCGCCGGGGGGATGGACTCGAAAGTGGGCGCATCGCGGGTGCGGTCTCCCCCGGACCGCGACAGCTTCCTGGTTTCTGGCTCCTGCTATTCCAGTGACTTCCGACTTGCGAAGCGGGACATAGCCGAAGCCGATCAGCGCTCTGATATAAGCCTGTCATGAGCCACGCGACCAGAAACCTGTATGAGTCCATCCTACATCAGTTGTCCGCTTCAGCAAGAGAAAACGTCCCAACTGGATCTCCCCTGCCGCCGGCCCGGCCCTCCGCGGCGGTGATCCCCTGGCGGTATCGCCAGGAGGGCGAGGGGAGCGAGGCGGACGAGGCGGGCGGGATCGAGGTCTTCTGGATCCAGCGCGCCGAGTCGCTGCCGTTCATGGGCGGCTGGCACGCCTTCCCCGGCGGCGCCCTGTCCCGCTCCGACGCCGCCGTGCCGGTGACCGGCGAGCCCGCCGGCGCCGGCGAGAGCGGGCCCGCGGCCGGCTCTCCGGAATCGTTGCGCGGCTAACAGGGGGACGGGCCGGACCTCCTGCCCGGCCTGGTCGCCTGCGCCGTCCGCGAGCTGTTCGAGGAGACCGGGCTGCTGCTCGCCACCCCCGGCGGCACCCGCAGCCCCGGGCAGCTGGCCGAGGCGCGCCGCGCGCTGCTCGCCGGCGAGAGGCCGTTCGCCGACCTGCTGTCCGGCCTCGGGCTCACCGCCGACGCCTCCCGCCTGGTCTGGGCCGGACGCTGGATGACGCCGCCTTTCGCGCCGCTGCGCTTCGACAACCGCTTCTTCCTCCTCGAGTGGCCGCGCGGCGAGGCGGTGCAGCCCACGGTGCTGCCGGGCGAGTGCGCGGCGGGCGAGTGGATCGAGCCGGGGGAGGCCTGGCGGACCTGGCGCCGCGGCGACGTGCTCGCCGCCCCGCCGATCCTCCACATCCTGGAGGTCCTCGCCCAGGACGGACCCCCGGAACCCAAGGGCCGCGGCCTGGAGCGCCTGCGCAACCCGGAGGAGACCAACCTCGGGCCGATGCGCCGCATCGAGATGCGCCCCGGCGTCATGATGTTCCCGCTGGTCACGCACACCCTACCCCCCGCCGCCCCCCCCAACGCCTAACTCCTCGGCACCGGCGACGCCCTGCTGGTCGCTCCGGGCTCGACGCG
>JBKKAU010000562.1:0-2822 GCA_046714475.1 Thermoanaerobaculia bacterium | reverse complement strand
TCGCTTTGCAGCTGCGAGAGCACTTCACCACGCCGCTGCCGGCATCTCCGTACGTGCCCAGGAACGCACCGCCACGCGAGCCACCGAGCCGGCTGGTCTACCTGCTCGACCACGAGTACACGCAACGCGGACTCGGCTGGGGGCGGCTCAAGGGTCACGACGTCCCCCGGGCGGCGGCGCTGCGTGCCGCGGCGGAGCGCACCGACTGCGAGCTCGCGCTCGGGCTCGCCACGGTGCACGAGACACGGGAGTGCGAAGAGCAGTGGGAGCCGTCCTGGCACGAGCGCCGGCGTTGGCAGTGCGACGAGGATGACGGCTGGCTGACGGAGGACGAGCCGCCGGCAGACGATCCGGATGCCTACCTCGTCGGCGACCTCATCGACTCCAACGTGACCCTGGAGCGCTGGATCGACCCGCGGGGCGGTGCCCCCGCGCCGATCCTCACCGCGGTCGAAGCCCACGAGATCTGCGCCAGCACGCCGTCGTCGGCACTCACGCCATACGCCGCCGAGTACGAAGGGTACATGGGCAACTACGGCAACACCATGGACCGCTGGTACCGGCGCGCCGCGATTGTCCTCTGGCCGCGCGAGCGTTCGTTTGCCGTGCGCGCCGAGGCGTCGCCACGCTGGGCTTTGGAGGCCCTGGGCGCGAGGCTGCGCTCTGGCGATCTGCAGGAGAGCCGCAAGCTCGCGGCTTCCCTGCTGCCGTTCTGGAGCGGGGCCGTGGCTCGCGCGGATCGACCCACGCTGTTCGCCCAGGTGTTGCAGGTTGCCGCTGCTCTCGAATCGCCGGATCTGGCGCCAGCTCTCCTGCGGCCCTTCCACTGGACGGTTGTCACTCCGCGAGCGGCTCGCCACTTTGCGGCCCTGCTCGACCGCTACGGCGAGCAGTGGGGGCAGCTCCTGCTCGGCGGCTGGACGCAGCCCGAGAGGGGCATGCGCGCTGGATCTGGCGATGTGCTCGCCTGGCTCACCGCGCTGCGCGCCGTATGTGCAGGCTGCAGCGCCGCTCGATGCCCCGGAGGCGCGACGGCCGCGCGCTTGCTCGTCGAGGAGGGGTGGGGAGCCCTCCAGGGGGAGATCGCGGATCGTCGCAGTCTGCTGCCGCCGAGCCAGCGCGCGCGCGCGCTCGCAGAGCTCGCGCGCCCTATCCTCGGCTGGCTCGGCGGTGCCGCGATCGTCGAAGAAGACACCGCTCGTGCATCTCCCGCAGAGGCCATGCGAGACGAGGGCCCGATCGCGCGGGCGATCAGCTGTCTCTGCGCCGACGAGAACACGGTGCTCGTGCCCTGCTTCATGGACTTGCTGCGGGTCGCGGCCAGGAGTGTGAAATCCGAGCGACGCGGGACGCTCGGCCTCGATGCCATCGGCCGTTTCTGTGCTGTGGAAATCGCGGCGCGCCTTGCGACAGCGCCACGCCAACCCGATGACTGGTCGATCGGCTTGCCCTCGGGGTGTAACTGTGCCCTCTGTCACAGGCTCGGCACGTTCCTCTCCGATCCGGCGCAGCGGCAGCTCGATTGGCCTCTCGCCAAGGCGGGCCGCCAGCACGTGCACCAGAGGATCGACCAGCACGAGCTTCCCGTTCGCCACCAGACTCGCCGCTCGGGCTCGCCGTATACGTTGGTGCTGGAGAAGACGGAGGCCCTGTTGGCTCGCGAAGTAGCGGCCCGACATGCCTGGCAAGTCGATCTCAATTGGCTTTCGGGTGCCGGCTGGACAAAGGCGAAGCGCAGAGAGGGATCGCGGTGAGCCTGGTGGGAGCCCCACGCTGTAGTCCTCAGAGCCCGTGTTAGCCTAGGACCTGATCCGGCACCCCTGCGGGAAAGTGGCCCGAAGGTTCGCCGGAGTAGGTGAGCCCGTTGTATGTACGAGCATCGTAGTTGCCTGCAAGCTCCGTTTTGGCGCGGCGAAGAAAGGTTCCTCCGGGCTTTCGATCCGTATCGACCAGTTGCTCGCCTGACCAGGGCGTCACGGGCGCCGGTCGGCGGGTTTTGACGTTTTGGACTCCTCTCTCGTCGCTCCCGCTCCACCCCGCCTGATCGCCGATGCCATGCTCGGCGCCCTTGCCCGCTGGCTGCGGGTGCTCGACTTCGACGTCGCCTACGATCCCGCCCTCGACGATCCCGACCTGGGCGCGCTCGCCGTGGCCGAAGGACGCACCATCCTCACCCGCGACCGCCGGCTGGTCGAGCGGCGGCTCGCCCGCAACCATCTCCTCATCCGCTCGGACCAGGTGGAGGAGCAGGTCCGGCAGGTGCTGGAAGAGCTCCGGCTGCGGCCCGACCCCGCCCGCCTGCTGCGGCGCTGCCTGCGCTGCAACCATCCGCTCGAGCCGGTCCCGGCGGAGGAGGCGCGTGCCCGGGTCCCGCCTTACGTGGCGCGCACCCAGGACGAGTTCCGCGTCTGTCCCGGCTGCCGCCGCCTCTACTGGCGCGGCACCCACGTCTCCCGCATGTCCCGGTGGCTGGAGCGGGCCGGGCTGGAATTTGCAAGAGACCGAAGATCGGTATACCGGTCTCCGATATGCGCCGCCCCTCCTCACCCCTCGTCATCATCTCGCTGGTCGCCGCTCTGGTGCTGTCCTCGCTGGGCCTCTGGTACTTCGTCCAGCTCGACGACGGGGAGGTGCTGGTCCTGGGCGGCCTGGCCCCCCGCAAACCGGCCGAAGAGCGCCTGGTGCTGGAGCCGGCGAGCTTTGCCGAGCTGCCCGGCTGGCGGCAGGACGCCCTGGCCGACGCCCTGCCGGCCCTGCACCGGTCGTGCGAGCGCATCCTCCGTCTGTCACCGGAGAGCGGGATGGGCGGCGCGGGCTTCGCC
>JBKKAU010000561.1:0-6896 GCA_046714475.1 Thermoanaerobaculia bacterium | reverse complement strand
ATCCAGCCCTTGGGGCAACATCGACAGAATGAACTTCCAGTCGCTCTCCGAGAACTTTTCCGTATCCATGATCCCATTCTCTGGGATCGGGTTCTTCATGGCAAGAACAAGTTAACGCCTATGGGGGGGAGGGGGGAGCCCGCGGCGGTACCGCGGGCTCCTGATCGGTCAGGCGCGCACTACTCGGGCACGGGCAGGCAGAGGTAGGTGCCCACCTGGGTGCCGTCGACGAAGTTCTCGTTGATCTTCGACAGGCACTCGTTGATCTCGGCGGCGGTGAACGAGCTCGGCTGGCCGCTGAGGATGGCGTTGGCTTCGAAGAGGACCGACTCGACGGTCATGGTGCGGCAGAGGCTCGAAGGCTCGCAGACCGTCAGGTCCTTCAGGTTGAGCGGGCTGGCACCGAAGCTCGCGTCGCAGAGGTCGAAGCCGACGGAGAGCGTCAGGGCCGTCGCCTGGCCCGCCAGCACGCCGGCCTCGGTCGAGGTCGGGTCGACGTGGTCCTGGATGAAGGAGGACGCCGGTCCGCCCTGGGGCAGGAAGCCCTCGATGGCGCCGCTGCTGCTGAACGTCGCCGTGTAGCCGGCCGCGTCGCCGATCACCAGGCCGTCGGCGAAGCAGGTGGGGAAGTTCTCGTCGCGGTAGCAGCCCGGGTTGTCGCCCTGGCAGGTGGAGCCCCAGCCGCCCTGGGTCTGGGTGCGGAAGTCGCCCGGCTGGATCCCGGGGGCGGGGCAGCACTGGATCGTGTAGTTGAAGTAGGTCGACCAGTTGGCGCCGGGGAAGCCGGTGCCGGCTGCCCAGCCGGTCTCCCGCGAGGTCACGCCGCCGCTGCCGTCGAACTGGGCCACCACCGCGTGGGCGGCGATGACGAGCGAGGTCGAGCCGCAGGTGAAGCGGCTCAGGCCGAGCGAGACCGCGAGCTGGTCGAGGGGGAAGACAAAGACGTTGGACGTGACGGCAGGGCTGTAGGTCCGCTTGTAGGGGAAGTTGCCGATCTTGGGGTTGCCCGACTTGGTCTGCGGGATCCCGGCCAGCGACGTCGCGATCGCCAGGTGACTCTCCGTGATCCGCCAGCCGTTGGTCGTGGCGTACTCGACGTAGAGATTGGAGGCGTCGTTGGTGACGCGCACCGTGCCCGCGTTGATGGTCTGGCCGGCATAGAGGGTGGTCACCGTCGGCGTGCCGCATACCGGGCCGGCGAACGCCGGAACGGCCAGGACCATCAGACAGAGAAGGGCGAAAGACACAGCTTGGACTCTGCGCATGGGGAGAAACTCTCCTTTCCCAAGAGCAAGGGATGAATCATTCCCTTCGGACACAGGGACCGCCCCTGATCCATCGGGTTCCTTGAAACGCTCCAGCCCGGATCGTGGATGTAGATCCCAAGCAGACACGGCTTCAAGGTCGACCGCGTACGTCGGGTTGATAGAACAGTGCGCGAACAGTCCCGAAACGGGGCATCCTGCGCTTCAAAAAAGAAAACGCACTGGGCTGGATGTCGAGTATATTACATGCAGATCGTTCAATTGTGAAGGGCGGAGATTACATCGTTCTCAACTGGAGATTTGCGAATAGTTTTTAGTTCAGCTGCGGCAGCAATGTTTCAATTCTTACGCTCGGGCTCCCGCCAGGAAACCTTCGAAGAAGTGCCGCGCGTTGACGCCCAGGGTGCGGGTCCGGTATCCGCCTTCCTGGACGACCAGCGTCGGCAGGCCGAGCCCGCCCACCATCCGCCCGTTGGCCTCGAAGTCCCGGGCGGTCAGCAGCCAGGTGCCCGTCGGGTCGCCTTTGGCGGGGTCGAAGCCCAGGGCCACCACCAGCAGGAGGGGGCGGAAGGCCGTGATCTCCCGCAGGGCCGCTTCCAGGGTCTGCCGGTAGCACGGCCCGTCCACCGCTTCCGGCAGCGGCAGGTTGATGTTGAAGCCTTCGCCGGGGCCTTCGCCCCGCTCCTCCTCGAAGCCGCTGAAGTACGGGTAGGCGATCTCGGGGTGGCCGTGGATGGAGACGGTCAACACGTCGTCCCGCCGGTAGAAGATGTCCTGCTGGCCGTTGCCGTGGTGGTAGTCGAGGTCGAGGATGGCGATGCGGCCGTGGGCGCTCAGGTAGTGGGCTGCGATGGCCGCGTTGTTGAAGTAGCAGAAGCCGCCGAAGGCGCTCCGTTCGGCGTGGTGGCCGGGCGGGCGGACCAGGGCGTAGGCGAAGCGCCTGCCGGCGAGGATCTCGTCGGCCGCGGTCAAGGAGCAGTCCACCGCCCGCCGGGCGGCGAGGTAGGCGTTGCGGTTGAGCGGCGTGAAGGTGTCGATGCACCAATAGCCCGCCTGCATCGTCAGGTCGCGCGGCGGCCGGGCGGCGTTGCGGATGGGGAACACATAGGGGTAGACCGATTTGCCCGCCGGCAGCCCCTCGCAGACCTGGTGCAGGAAATCCACCAGCTTCGGATTGTGCACCGCCCGGATCCAGCTCTCCGGATAGAGCTTGGGCTCGATCCGGTCGCACAGGCCGCTCCCCTGGATCTGCGCCAGGATCGACGACACCCGCACGGGAGACTCCACGTAACCGCGCTCGCGGACGTGGTGGATGTCGTGCCGGTCGTTGACCACGAGCCGGATCGGCCCCGGGGCGGTCCCCCGGGGGAGCAGGCGCGGTTTGCGATAGCGCGGCGGGCGCAGTTGGATCGGGTCGTCCCGGAAGGACGTCACGACTTTCTCGACGTACTCCGGCGGGCAGAGGTGGCCGTACTTGCGTTCCAGCACGGCGCGCACGACCCGGCGCGCGAAGTCTCGCCGCAGCGGCTCCTCGGCGCCGAGGCTGTCGAAGACCAGGAAAGGCGGGCAGTCATCGCCGGGGCCGACCGGGGTCTCGTACGCGGTGCCGGCGATGGGCCGGGCGCCGAAGCTCTCGTAGAAGCGCAGGCGGGCGGCGTTGTCGGCGAGCTTCTCTGGCCGCGCGCAGAAGGCCGGATCGTCGGGCAGGGACTCGAAGAAAAGCCCCTTGGCGCCCAGCGCGCGGGCATCGTCGCGGACCCGCTGGTAGAGCGCTCCGCCGATCCCGCGCCCGGTCCCTCCGAAGGCGGACGCGATGAAGTCCAGGTAGCAGAAGCGCAGCTCCGGCTCATAGAGGACCAGGGCGAAGCCGAGGACGCGGCCGGCCGTCTTTTCGGCGACGAACAGACGGGTCGTGAAGCGCTGGAGGAAGGGGTTGCTCAGCCGCTCGGGGATCTGCTCGATCTCTTCGCGCCGGAGGCCTTCGATGGTCGTGCGGAGGATCTGCTGGACCTGGCCGACGGCGTCGCGGTCCACCGGGAGGACGTCGTCGTAGATCCGGCGGATACGGAACATGCCGCGAGGATATCGTCAGTCCACGCTCAGCAGGAGCGCATGAGGTCCTGGCGGGCCGCGGCCCACGCCTCCGGTCCGCGCCGCCGCTCGGTATCCGAGAAGTTGACGCCGACGGTGTGGAGGCGGACCAGGACCTGGCCAGCCGCGGGCTCGGGACGGGGGGCGCCGGCGAGTTGGAGGAGTTCGGGATCGCCGAGGTTGTTGACGACGATGGCTCGCATGGCTAGGTGGGTCCGCGTAGTAAGGCGGACAAGGTCGAGGACCTCTCCTCCCCGCCTTCACGCAGAAAGACGATGTGGTCCGGCTCGGTTCTGAACCAGACGAAGCTGCCCCATGCCAATGAGGCGGACATCCTCGCGAAAGGGGAGTCTGCGCGATCTTCGAAGGCACTGACGTAGGAGCAACCTGATGGTGAGTATCCTCCAGCGACCGCCAGGGACTCCAGTTCTCCTCGCCGCTGCTCGCTGACAGGACCTTCCGTTGCGACACACTCAACGAACACCAGCATCGGAGGATTTGAATCTAAGTCCACAAGGATGACATCGGGAAGAGTCTTTGACACTGTGATGCTAAGACCGATCGCGCTTGCCAGCTGTTCATCCTGAAAAGTCATCTTTTTCGCGGATTCACTGATCATCACAACCGCGGGGTTGTTCAGGAAGCGGTTCGCAAACTCCTCCACGACCGCTTTTGTAAGAAGTGAGCTCGGTCCAGGAGCGAGGCGCCGTGTCTCACCGGACGGCAGGTGGACCAGGATGTTCTCGTTTTTGGCTCCGGCGCCACTCCGTGTGAGGGCAAGGCGTGCCAACTGTGCCGGTGTCAGATGCTTCTGCCGCCAGGACGCGATGGCCTCCTGAAGGTCCTCGCCTATGGTCTCGGGATGAAAGAGATCTATAAAATCTCTCGACAGCGCATACCGGGGCGCGGACGATGTAGTCGCCAGGCCGGGACGCTCGATGACAATACCTAAATCCTTCAGAGACCGGATGGTTTCATCCCGGATCTGTTCCCGGGAGTTCTCTTCGTACCATCTGCCGCGAAGATCCCGAGGCCGGTTGCGTCCTTGAACCCTGTTCAGCCAGCCGGCCCTCTCCTCGGGGTGGGTGAGGGCTGCCTGCTCGTCAGTCATATCGGTGACCGCGGTAGGACGTATCCACCTGTTGAACCCCTCGACTGCGTATCCATAGAGCATGACAAAGACAACCTTGGCTGCTGTGTCCCGTCGAGCCCAGTTCCTCGGATCGAGTTGGGGTGGAATGATGAGGGTCAGCCTGCGATGGATCTCCTCAACCCTGGGGAGGGGTACACCGAACAGAAAGTCTTCGATCACTCCTCATGGACTCCATAAGAGCGAGCCACAGCCATCTCTACTTCCTTCTGCACCCTATGTGAGCTTCGCGTGGGTGTGTCTGCGAGAAGGACATCCACTTCTTCGAAGACTTCCTTAGCTGGAAGAGGAAGGGCGTGTAGCTCCGCCGCAGAGACCGCGACGCTCCCTGAAAGGCACCGGAAGACCTGATCCACGATCCGGGTGTTGAGGATCGCCGACAAGGCACGGGGGCTGACGTGATCCGGCTCCGTGATATGAAGGACGTTCACGTGGTTCTCGACGACGAATTTATCCCATCTGTGGATGAAGTCATCCGGAAGGGTGCAAGCGATCAATCGCCGCTCTTGTTCCTTTGCGGTGGTACGCTGAACCAGGACACAGGGTCCGGATGATAAAAGGAACTCCTGGTTCTCACGAAGGAAGACGAAAGGTGCGCTGGAGCGGGTGCGATAGTTGAAATTAAAAGAGGCCGCCCTTACCGCTTCTGCCCAGATAAGAGGGAAGGCGCCTTTGCAGTAGCTGCTGAGCAGCTGATCTTTGTGACGATTCCAGACGAGGGGACCTGTGGATGCCTTGTAGCCGAGATGATGAAGCCTGGTCTGCAAGGCTCGTGCGCCGTCCGCCAGGCGTGCCTGCTGAGGAGAGCGAGGCAGAAACCACGGTTCTCCTGCTGTGCCATCGATAGAAAAGACGCCTGCCCGGGTGATGGTCAGGGAGCGGTCGGATACATCCAAAAGGTGTACGGTGGCCGATCTGCTCGGGTTGTCGCCAAAGACCGCGAGACAGGTCTCCTGGAGAACCTCGTCGAACACTCCTGTCCTGGCCTCGACGATATCGATGACAAGGGGAGGCGCCTCATCGAGAAGCAGAGACCGGAGCTTGGAGAAGTACTGACCGCCGAGAAAGGAGGTGGGGGTCACAAATGCTACGAGCCCTGAGCGTTTCCGGAACCGGAGGGCCGCATCCAGGAAGACCCCATACAAGTTGGCGTGCCCATATAAGGAGCGACCAAAGAATCGCCGCTGCTCAGCATCCAGGGTAAGGCGGCCATAGGGAGGATTGCCGATCACGAGATCGAACTGCTTCTCTTCGGTTAAGACAACATCAAGTGTGTCGGCGACCTGAAGAGGGAGCTTCAAGGCTCTGCCGGCTGCCACGCTGAGTTGAAACACAAGAAGCTGTAGGAATACGCGAGACATCCACGCAGCGAAGCTGTCAATTTCTATCCCTGCAAGGGAGCTCTCCAGGTGTGCCAGTTGATCAGTGGGTTTGAGGCAGCAAATTCGATGGTCTCCCAAGATCCGGTGAGCGAGTGGAACGAGAAAGGCTCCTCCTCCGCAAGCCGGATCGAGTGCCCTCACCTGTGCCCAATCCACTCCTTCAACGGCGACAAGGTCGAGCAGGCGCTCGGCGAGAATTGGCGGTGTGTAGTAGATGCCACCTGAGGATCGGACTTCGTGGGGAAGAAGCGAGGCGTAGAGGTTGCTGATGAGGTAAGAGCTTTCAACAAGCGAGAGGTGCCGCAATGCGTCAGCTGCCTCCTGAGCCAGACGCCTGATGGGTAAACTGGCAGGCATGCTCGTCTTTGGGGAAACCCACCAGCGCCGGTTCGACTCTGTGCAGGTGTCCCAGAGCGCTTTGACGAGTTGCGAGCAGACTGAACAGGCGATTTCTCTTTGAACCTCAGGAGTAGATCCATGGGGCGCTTTAAGAGACTTGGCAAGAGCGATGAACTGTAATTTCAGCTCCCTCCAGGAGCCAAAGCTCCCTTCAAGAGCAAGTAGGCCAGCTCGGACGCCAGGTTGAGGGTCAAGCGTTGGTTCCATGGATTCGGTCTCGGTGCATCCGGAAGATACCACTCCGGGCTTCTGTTCATGATAGCGTAATCAGGGCGGCATTGGCCCTTGAAGGCATGCTCCAGCTCTGAGCCGACGCTCCGTGCTTGACAGCCCGCCGCTGCTCTGCGGTAAGCTGCATCGCGGAACGGGATTATCTGCGATGCGCGCCAACCTCACTTCCTACTCCGTCGCCTCCTCGGCGCTCGTCGAGTGGTGGGGCTCTGCGCATCATCACGCCGTGAGCTAGGCCGGGCTACGTCCCGGCCGTCGCGGACCCGGGACGAGAGACCGCTCTATCACCAGTCGCCTCCTTCCGGGTTCCGGAAGGAGGTTTTTGATTTTGGAGAGAACCGGCGGCCGCGCCACGCTGATCGCCACTCTGACGACGCC
>JBKKAU010000560.1:0-4746 GCA_046714475.1 Thermoanaerobaculia bacterium | reverse complement strand
CCGTCCGCCCCCGCGGCCACCGGCGAGGCGGCGGGCAGGGGCGGACCGGTATCTGCGGGGACCGCCGGGAGGGCCGGGGAGGGAGAGGGAGCGGCGCCGGCGCCGCCTTGGCCGCCGTCCCGGCCGCACGCGGCGGCGAGGACGGCCAGGACGAGGACGGCGAGCGCCGGCAGCAGGGGGCGCCGCATGGGTTTCGGAGGCCGCGGCTAGAGCGAGCTCAGGTACTCGCGCACGTCCGCGGCCTGCGGATGGTTGGGGTCGAGCTCGAGCACTTTCTGGAAGTCGCCCTTGGCCTCGGCGGCCTTGCCCTGGTTCAGATAGACGAGCCCGCGGAAGTAGTAGGCGTCGGGGAGGTTGGGGTTCTCCTTCACCACGCGGTCGAACTGCGCCAGCGCCTCGTCGAGCTTGCGCTCGTTGTAGTACTTGATCCCGACGTTGAGCAGCGTGTCGGCGTCCACCGTCTGCCCCTGGGGGAGGCGCGCGATGTAGGGCTGGGCCTCCTTCTCCTTGCCCTGGGCGACCAGCAGGTTGACGATCAGCTTGAGGCTCTCGGCGTCGTCGGGCTTGAGCTGCAGCGCCTGCTCCAGCGCCGCGACGGCCTTGCCGGGCTGCTTGTCCTCGTACCAGGTCTTGGCGATGGCGCGCAGGATCGCGGGATGGAGCCCGGCGTCGACCTTGGCCATGGCGGACTCGTACTGGGCGCGCGCCTCGGCATAGCGGCCGGCCTCGAGCAACGCGTTGCCCTGGTCGAGCGCCTGCTTGGCCAGGCTGCCGGAGTCCTCCTGGACCGCCTGTTGCTGCTGCTGCGCCGACAGCGGCTTGAGGTTGACGCGGATCGGCTGCGCGGGCGGGCCGGACTCGGCGACCTTGAGCAGCCCTTCGGACGGCTGGAAGCCCTCCTTCTCGATCAGCACGCCCCAGGAGCCGCCGGCCAGGCCGAGGATCGACCACCTCCCCTTGGCGTCGGTGGAGACCGCCGCCGGTCCGTCCTTGGCGAGGTCGACGCCGTCGCTGCCGATGCGTAGCGTGACCTTGGCGCCCTGGACGGGGCGGTTTTCCTGGTCCAGGACCTGGCCCTGGAGCCGTCCCCGGCCCTTCCAGGCCTGGGCGAGCAGCGGGGCGGAGAGGAGGAGCAGCGCGAGGAGCGCGAACGTCGTCTTGCGTAGGGATCGAGAGAGCATGTGGGCTCCTTTTCCAGGAGGCGGGAGTCCGCCTTTGTTGAAGCAAACCGGGCCTCGAAAGCCTGTTGCCGGCCGAGCGGCGAAGTCTACAACAAAAAAAACCGCCGGAGGTTTCCCCCCCGGCGGCCGTTACGGCGGGATGGTCGTCCCGGCTTAGCGGAAGCTGAGCCGGGCGCCGATGCGGAAGATCCGCGGGCTGACGACTTCCTGGACGTGGTTGCCGGTCGCGCTCGAGCCGCCGGAGCGGTTCGCGGTGCAGGCGGTCTGCCCGTTCCGCGTCGCGAACGTGTTGCAGGCGTGCAGCCGGCCCTGGCGCTGCTGGATGGTGGCCTCGTTGAAGACGTTGAACACGTCGACGCCGAGGGTCAGGCCGAGGTCGCTGAACGCGAACTCCTTCTCCACCCGCAGGTCGAGCATGTGGATGTCTTCATACCGCCGGTCGCCGATGTCCTCGATGATGACGGGCGTGCCGAAGGGGCTGGGCTGGACCGTCCCACGGTTGAACCGCTCGAAGTAGATCAGCGGGTAGCCCTCGCGGCCCCAGAAGTTGCCGGCGACGTTGAAGCCCCACGGCTGGTCCGGAGCGATCTGGTACATCGCGTTCAAGCTGTAGGACCAGTTGGAGTTGATGAAGATGTTGCCCTTCGAGCCGGAGCCCGTGCCGGAGCCCTGGACGACCTCGGCGCCGTCCGGAATGGCGGCGGTGCTGAGGTTCGGCAAGGTGCGGGTGGGGTCTTCGTTCTCGCTTTCGGGGCTGTTCCAGGTCCAGTCCTGCCACGAAACGTTGCCGCGCAACATCCAGCGGTTGGCGAGACGCTTGTTGAGCACCAGCGAGACACCCTGGTACTCCTGCTCGCGGTCGCCGTTCTCGAGGATGGTGCCGTTGCGGGTGGAGACACCCGGCCGCAGCTCGTAGTAAGTGATGTTGTACTGACGGCCGTCCGGCAGGAAGCCGGTGCGGTTGACCGGGACGTAGTCGTCGCGGCGGTGACGCCGGCCGACGCTGTCGAGGTTCCCGGTGGCGAAGGCGTCGCCGTCGAAGACGAGACGCTCGGCCTCGAGGATGTCGGTGTAGATACGGTAGGTGAAGTTGAGGCCGACCACGAATTCGGGCAGCAGGGCGTGCTCGAGGCTGAACAGAAGCTCGTCGGTGGTCGGCGCGTCGAGGCTCGGGTCGATGGCGCTGGAGACCAGCAGCCCCCGGTTGCGCGGGTCGTAGTTGCCGCTGACCACGCCGTTGGGCACGAAGTCATCGGGATTGAAGGTATAGCCGTTGTTGTAGAAGTAGCCGTAGACGTAGCTGCCGGGGTACAGCGGGTTGGCCCAGGTCACCGAGCTGGAGCCGAGCTGGTCGGCGAAGCGCGAGTAGCTGGCCCGCAGCAGGGTCTTCTTCTCGGCGCCGACCGCGTAGGTCAGACCGAGGCGCGGGGTGATCGACTCCCACGAGAAGCCGGCGTCGCCGCCCTGGTACTGGACCGAGGGCAGCAGATCGGCGTAGAACGGGTTGGCGGCCACGTTGCGGGAGAGGTTCTTGCCCTCCTGCTGGTCGTAGCGGACGCCGGCGTTCAACGTCAGGTTGCCGATCGACAGCGTGTCCTGCAGGTAGCCGCTGGTGTAGGTGGTCTCGGACGCCGGGAAGGCGTCGCGGGCCAGGATGGCGTACTGCACGTCGGGATAGCCGATGTTCAGCGAGTAGCCGGCGCCGGGCCAGCGGGTGAGCGAGTCGACCTCGGCGACGCGGAGGCCGGCGCCGTACTTGAGCTCATGGCTCAGGTTGCCGGTGTTGAAGAAGCTGGAGGCGTCCAGCTTGTACTGGTCCTGCGGCCGGCTGGTCTGGTACAGGTAGAAGGTGTTGTGCCAGATGGAGCCGACGCCGCGGTGGGCGGGGATGGTGGACGGCTCGGTACCGCCCTGGGGCACCAGCTGGAAACCGCCGTTGACCAGCGAGTAGAGACCGGTCAGGTAGAAGTTCGAGCTGAAGATGTGGGTGTCTTCGATCTTGGCCGCGGTCGGGTTGTCGCCGAACTTCGACTGGTTCCAGGTGGTCTCCTGGGGCCGGGTCGGGCCGGCGTTGCGGCCGTTCTTGACCTTGTCGCTCTGCAGACCGAAGGCGGTCGCCGAGTTGCTGGGGGTGAGCTGCGCGTTGAGCTTGAGGTTCGCCGTCTCCAGCTCGGTGAAGTCCTGGACGTCCGAGATGGTGAGCAGGTCGACCTCGTTCAGCGCGTAGGAGCCCCAGATCCACAGACGGTCGCGGACGATCGGGCCGCCGAGCTCGGCGCCGTAGTCCTCGACCGAGACGATGCGGTTGCCGCGCCGCAGGATCGGCTGGGCGTTGTTGGCGCCCGCGTCGGTCGGGCTATTGAAGCCTCGCGGGCGCGTGTTGTTGAAGGTGCCGCCCCTGGAGAGCTCGCCCTGGTCGAAGTCGGTGTCCGACTGCCAGTCCTGGTCGGCGGTGATGTAGCGGGCGGAGCCGCGCCACTCGTTGGTGCCGCGCTTGGTCACCATGTTGAGCACGACGCCGCCGGTGGAGATCGTGGTGTCGCTGCCGCCGGTCGTGACCTGCATCTCTTCGAACGCGTCGAAGTCGAAGTAGGCCGGCGACGAGCCGAGCGCGCCCATGTCGGTGATGGTCATGCCGTCGATCGACCAGACCGCCTGGTCGCCGCCCGAGCCGGGGCCGACGTACTGCGACTGCTGGCCGCTCTCGTTGCCGCCGACGTTGATGCGGTCGGTGAGGACGCCCGGGGTCGTCTGCAGCACGGCCCAGGGATCGCGCGCCGTCGGGATCTTCTCGAGCTCGGTCTGGCTGACCGTGGCGCCCGTGGAGATGCGGCGCTGGTCGAGCAGCGGGCTCTCGGCCGTGACCGTGATCACGTCCTTGACCGCCGACTGCATCGTGATCTCGATGTCGGTGTTGCGCGCCAGGTTGATCGAGATGTTGGTGTTCTCGACCGGGGAGAAGCCCTCGAGCTCGGCCCGGAGGCTATAGGTACCCGGGCCCAGGCTCGGGAAACGGAAACGGCCCTGCGCGTCGGTGACCTGGACCGATGCGCCCGACGTGCCGGTGAGCGTCAGAGTGACGCCCGGCAGCGCCGAGCCCTGTTCGTCCACCACGGTGCCGAACAGGTTGCCGGTCTGGATCTGCGCCCACGAGGCGCCGCTACCGACCAGGAGCAACACCGCGGCAACTGCCACGATCCGCCCCCAAAGGTTGGTGCTCTTCATACCAGTGAACCTCCATTGAGTGATTGGGTGAGCCTTGAAACGCCACGATCGCGCCGGCTCGTGAGAGCAACGGGACTCTTCGCGGACAATACAGGTGCCGAAACAACACCTCCTTTCGGATTGTGGCAATCGGGGTAAATCGAATGAGACACTTTAGCCAACATAGCTACCAGGGTCAAGCAAGGGGGGTGCCATTGGGAATAAACTCGGAAATCTGTGGTAACCCCCTAAAGCTAGAGGTACTTGCGGAGGGGTAAGGCGAGCCGTCCCGGGGGGTGGCCCGGCTTGATTCATCCCCTTGGACGACTTCTTCAAAACCTTGAACGCGTCACCCCAGGAA
>JBKKAU010000559.1:0-2330 GCA_046714475.1 Thermoanaerobaculia bacterium | reverse complement strand
GCCCGGCCCGGCGGCGCGGCCCGGGCCGTCGGAGCCGCGTCTGACGCGGAGCCTCGAGGCGCAGGTCCTGGAGCGTCTCTTCTCCCCCGAGGGGTCGATTCCCCCTCTGGAAGAGCTGCCGCCGCCGGAGGTCTTCCTCGACACGGAATGCAGGAATATTTACCAGGCCTTCTGCGCTCTATATGCAAGAGGGGCCGGTCCGCCGGACGCCCGAGCGGTCCTCGCCGTGTTGGGCTCCGAAGGGCGGACGGTTGACCGGATGGCCGAGATTTTGTTAGAAGAGGCCCTTACGCCCGGACGAATCGGGCTTCTGGAATCCCTCGACAAGCTGGTTCGCCGCTGGCAGCAGAAGCGGCTGCAGGAACTGCAAAGAGAGATCAACGAGGCGCAGCGCCGAGGAGATCGAGCGCGTCTCGACTGCCTTGTGGACGAAAAATTACGTTTGAGCCGCAGCCTGCATCGGGGAATCCGCCCGGGCGCGAGCGGGGACCTCGGCTGAGCACCGACCGTGCCGGCCGGTCCCCTGCTGCCGCTTGCAGGGTGCACAGGAGAGACCATTGACCATTTCCAGCCTCGCACCCGTCGAAGAGAAGTACTCCTCGGTCAAGCAGTTGATCGAGCTGGGCAAGGAGAAGGGCTACCTTCTCTACGATGAGATCTACGAGATGCTGCCCGAGGAGGTCGTGAGCCTCCCGGACGAGCTGGACGAGATCTACATCCGCTTTGCCGACCTCGGGATCGACGTCATCGACCGTCCCGAGCGGTACCAGAACCGCGACGACTTCGAATCCGGCGCCAGCGAGTTCGACAAGAAAGAGGACGAGACCGCCGAGTTCAGCCTCGCCGCGCACGAGAAGACCAACGACCCGGTGCGCATGTACCTGCGCGAGATGGGGACCGTGCCGCTGCTCGACCGCGAGGGCGAGGTCGAGATCGCCCAGCGTATCGAGCAGGGCGAGTGGATGATCTACGAGGCGCTGTGCGAAAACCCGGTGGTCCTGCGCGAGCTGTTGCGTCTCAACGAGATGGCTGCCAAGGACAAGCGCATCCTGCGCGAGCTGGTCTCCGCCGATCCGGACGAGCCGCTCGACCCCAAGGCCTCCGACCGCATCAAGGGCAACCTCAAGATCTTCGAGCAGATCGCGGAGAACGACCGCGAGATCGGCGAGCTGCGCAAGCGCCAGAAGCGCTGCAAGCAGGGGGGCGACAAGTACCTGGAGATCGAGCGCGAGATCGACCGTCTCGTCGCCAAGATCGCCAAGGACATCCGCACCATCGACTTCAGCGTCCAGACGCGCAACCGCCTGGTCGACTTCCTGAAGGACATCGACCGGCAGTTCTCCCGTTTCGAGCAGGACATCAAGCGGGCGCAGACGGCGTTGAAGCGCGAGGCCAACGAAGAGCTCAAGGCGCTCCATCGGCGGCGCATCGACAAGTACCGCGGCGCGCTGCGCGAGCTCGAGGAGCGCTACGGCACCACGCACGCCGAGATCGCGGCCACGATCGAGAAGATCCGCCTGGGCGAGGCCACCTGCGAGCGCGCCAAGGAGGAGCTGATCGTCGCCAACCTCCGCCTCGTGGTGTCGATCGCCAAGAAGTACACCAACCGCGGCCTGCAGTTCCTGGACCTGATCCAGGAGGGCAACATCGGTCTGATGAAGGCGGTGGAGAAGTTCGAGTACCGGCGCGGCTACAAGTTCTCGACCTACGCCACGTGGTGGATCCGGCAGGCGATCACCCGGGCGATCGCCGACCAGGCGCGGACCATCCGCATCCCGGTCCACATGATCGAGACCATCAACAAGCTCACCCGGACCAGCCGCTCGCTCGTCCAGGAGCTGGGCCGCGAGCCCACGGCCGAGGAGATCGGCGAGCGCATGGACCTGCCGGCCAACAAGGTGCGCAAGATCATGAAGATCGCCCAGGAGCCGATCTCGCTCGAAACGCCGATCGGCGAGGAGGAGGATTCGCATCTGGGAGATTTCATCGAGGACAAGAACGCGGTGTCGCCGATCGACTCGGTGATCTTCGCGAACTTGAAGGACCAGACCCGCAAGGTGCTGAAGACCCTCACGCCGCGCGAGGAGCTGGTGCTCAAGATGCGCTTCGGCGTCGGCGACGGCTCCGAGCACACCCTCGAAGAGGTGGGGCGCTCGTTCAACGTCACGCGCGAGCGCATCCGCCAGATCGAGTCCAAGGCACTGCGCAAGCTGCGTCACCCCAGCCGGGCGACCAAGCTGAAGCCGTTCCTGGACACGGCGTAGGCAGTCCGTGGGGGGGGGGGCGCCGGGGCCGGGGTTTGCACGGCCCCCGGTGGGCGCAAAATTTTA
>JBKKAU010000558.1:0-3076 GCA_046714475.1 Thermoanaerobaculia bacterium | reverse complement strand
TCGAGGGCGCCACAACCCTCGCGCCGTCAAGCGCAAGGTCAGCAAATTTCCAACCCGCAGCCGGGCCAAGAGAACCCGCCCACCTCGAAGCCAAATCGGTGTCCAGGTGGTTAAGTGAACAGCATTGGTTTTAGCCCCGAGCCGCCGCTCCTTGCGCAGGACAAGTAGCTGTCCTTCGCCTAGGCTGAAAAGAAGAGGCCCTCTCGGCTCGCGCCGGAAGGGCCTCCTGGGATCAGCGCGCCTCGGGAACCTCGATGAAGCGGCCGGCAAAACCCCTTTGCGACCGCCGAGCCGCAGGCTCTTTCCCTATGTCACTGCCGTGTCATTGGGGCATAAATTCGGGAGAGGCCGGAAGTCTGAAGGAAACTAGCGTCAAAGCCGTCGTAAACCCTTGAACCGAATGGCGGAAGCGCATGGGAATCGAACCCACCCCCGACGCCGCAACCGGCACCGGACAACGGTTTTGAAGACCGCAGGAGGCACCAGCCCCCGAGCGCTTCCGGGGGGATTCTAGCCCATACCTTCAACGGCCGGGGTCGAGAAGACCCGCAGCTTTCGCTCCCAGCAGGATCTCGTTTTGCGGGTCGCCTTGGTCGCGCAGCCAACAGCGCGCCGTCATTGGGTGACCTCCGGGGGACTGCTTGTCGTAGAATCCTCACATGGCGACCCGACTCAAGATCGTTGAGGCACAGGCGCTCGAGCTCACTTCTGAAGAGCGGGCGCAACTCGCCGACCGATTGATCGCCAGCCTCTTCGACGACCAGGAGATCGAGGAGGCTTGGGCGACCGAGGTCGAGCGGCGCGTCGAGGAGATTGAGGCGGGCCGCGCTCGGCTCGTTCCCGCGTCCGAGGCCATCGCGCGCGCTCGCGCCGCCATCAGATGATCCCTTCGGTTGGTCCCGAAGCCAATCGGGAGCTGACCGAGGGAGCTGTCTACTACGCCCAGGAAGCCAACGCCGAGCTCCTCCGCGTCATCGCGCTCGCCCATCACAGACGCAGACCCGGCTATTGGGCTGGTCGCACATAAAACGGTTTTGAAGACCGCAGGAGGCACCAGCCCCCGAGCGCTTCCGGGGGGATTCTAACTGAAAAAAAGAGCCCCTCCGGAGCGATGGCTCGGGAGGGGCGGGGAGCACCAAGTGCTCACACGAATTCGGCGGGAGGCTCCGGAGGCGCGGGTGGAGGCGCCGGAGTCTCTGCCGGAGGAGCCTGTGGGGCTGGGGCCGTAGCCGGGACCTCCGACGCCGGGGGCGCCGGCGGCGCGGGCGTGGCTTCCGGAGTCGGAGCCGTCGCGGGGCTGGGGGCCATCGCGGGCCGGGGCGTCGCCGAAGGCGTAGGCGGCACGGGAGCGACCGCCTGGACCTGCCTGGGCGCGCGGGCCGCCCGGGGGGCAGGAGACGGAGCCGGGGTCGGGACCGCTGACGGGCGAGGCGCCGGGGGCGCGGGCGTGGCTCTCGGGGTCGGCGGCGTAGGCGGCACGGGCGCTACGCGCTTCCTCCGCTCCTCGCCGCGCTCTCTGCGGTCTTCCCGCATCTTGCCGCGGTGCCGCTCCATCTCCTGCCGGTGCCGCTCGCGCAGGGCGCGCAGCTCCGGGTCCTCCTCGATCCGGCGCTGGAACTGCTCGCGGACGATCCGCGACTGCTCCCGGGCTTCACGTTGCGCCGCCTGGATCTCGTCGTGGTGCTCGGCCATGAAGCGGCGGCTCTCGTCGCGATGCCGTTGGGCCAGCTCCCGCATCGTCTCGCGGTCCTCGGCGCTCATCTTGTGCCGCTCGGCGATCCGCCGGGCTTCGGCGCGGAGCCGCTCCCGCTCCTCCCGGGAGAGCTCGCCTTCCTTGAGCTTGCCCTCCTGGCGGAGCTTGTCGATCTCGGAGTGCAGCCGGTGCATCTCCTCGTCCGAGGGCTGCATCTTTTCGGCGAGCGCCTCCATCTCGGCTTCGAGACGCTTCATCTCCGCCGTCGGCATCTGGTCGTGGAGGACCTCCATCTTACGGCCGAGCTCCTCGTGGATCCGCTCCATCTCCGGCCCCATCAGGACCTGGACGCGCTCTGCGATCTTCTCGGCGTTGCGGGAGATCTCCTCCAGCTCCGCGCCGGAGAATGCGAAGGCTGAGGCGTGGGCTTCCGCCATGGCCCCCATCTCCTCCCCGAGCTCGGCCATCCGTTCGCCGAAGTCTTCCAGCTCGTCCAGCTCATCGAGCTCGCCGAGCTTCTCCAACTCGTCCAGGGTGTCGTCGTTGAGGTCCGCGAGCACCTCCGCCGCCTCCAGGGCCGGCTCGATCGCGAGCTCGATCTCCTCGCCGAGCGCTTCCAGCTCCGCCTCTTCGGCTTCGGCCGGCTCGAAGTCAACGTCGAAGTCGTCGTCCTCCTCGACTTCGGCCGGCTCTTCGACCGCGGGCTCGTCCTGAGCGGTACGGACGGCCGCGGACACCCCGGGGGCGGCGATGGCGACCACCAGCACCAGCGCGCCCATGGCGACCGCCAGCCAGCGGCGCCGGGCCGCGCCTTCCGGCGAAGACTCTTCCAGCAGGCGGCGGATACGGCGCGAAAGGTGGGACGGGCGGTCGGCCATGCTCGCGACCGGCAGCGCCCCCAGCGGCTGGAACGACCAGCCGGCGACCTCGGCCAGGCACTGGGCGAGCGACAGCGGCCGGCCGGTCCGCTCGACCGCCCAGGCGTCGCAGAGCGTCTCGGAGATCTCGCGCAGCCGGCGGCGCGCCACCCACTGCAGCGGCTGGAAGAAGAAGAGGGCGGTCAAGAGGTTGGTGAAAGCCAGCCAGAACGGGTCGCGCCGCACCAGGTGCGCCAGCTCGTGCGCCAGCATCCCCTCCTGCTGCTCGGCCGTGAGGGAGGCCAGGGCGCGCGGCGGCACGCAGACTTCGGGACGGCGGCCGCCCAGGGCGACCGGCACCGGCACCCGCGAGGAGCAGCCGAGACGGACCTCGCGCTGGAGGCCCGCCTCGCCGGAGAGGCGCCGCAGCATCTCGAACAGGGTGCCGCCGATCACCTCCGGACGGTGCCGCAGCCGGCGATGGAGGAGGACGTACCCGCGGGCGGAGGCGAGGCCGGCCAGGAAG
>JBKKAU010000557.1:0-8529 GCA_046714475.1 Thermoanaerobaculia bacterium | reverse complement strand
CCACGCACCAGCTCTATCTGCAGCGGGCCGAGGCCGCGGTCGCGGCGGCGCTCGCGGACGTCAACCGCCTCTTCGCGGAAGACGTCGCCGCCTTCCGCCGCCAGGTGACCGGGGCGGGAGTGGGACTGCTGGCGGAGCAGCCGCCGGTGGCGGTGGGGAGAGTAGAGGAGAGAGGGCGCGATGAATCGCGCCCCTACACCCTTTACGAAGGCCGATGTAGGGCGCAATTCATTGCGCCCTTCTTGCCGCTATCACGCCTCCGGAAGGGAAATCACGACCTTGCCGAAATGCGCCCCCGCCGCCATGTGCTCGAAGGCGGCGGGGGCCTCCTCGAACGGGAAGACCCGGTCGATCACCGGGCGGAGGCGGTGCGCGGCGATGGCGCGGTTCATCTCCTCGAAGCTCTCGCGGTCGCCGACCAGGATGCCGTGGACGTTGACCCGCTGCATGAAGATCAGGGTCAGCGGCACCTCGGCGGCGGTGCCGGCGAGGTTGCCGATCAGGGCGATCCGGCCGCCGATCCGCACCGCGCGTAAGGACTGCTGGAGGGTGCCGGCGCCACCCACCTCGACGACGAGGTCGACGCCGTTGCCGCCGGCATCGCCAGTCAGCTCCTTGGCGCGCGTTCCCCAGTCGGGCACCGCGGTGTAGTTGATCGTCTCGTCGGCGCCCACCTCGCGCCCCCGGACGAGCTTGTCGTCGCGGCTCGAGGTGACGATCACGCGGGCGCCCAGGAGCTTGCCGAGCTGCAGGGCGAAGACCGAGACGCCGCCGGTGCCCTGGACCAGCACGGTGTCGCCAGCCTTCACCCGGCCTTCGGTCACCAGCGCGTTCCAGGCGGTGACGGCGGCGCA
Organism: Thermoanaerobaculia bacterium; assembly: GCA_046714475.1. Lineage (GTDB taxonomy): Bacteria > Acidobacteriota > Thermoanaerobaculia > Multivoradales > UBA5704 > DASPJI01. The sequence continues at coordinate 7,675 of JBKKAU010000557.1, read as the reverse complement.
GGGGAGCGTCGCGGCCTCGTCGCGGGTGAGATGCTCTGGCACGCGGACCACCCCCTCGGCGTCGAGGAGGACCCGTTCGGCGAGCATGCCGTCGAGCGGGCCGCCCAGGGTGGTGCGGATCTTGTCGCGCGTCGGCCGGCCCGCAATCCAGCCCTGCGCGAAGACGCTCGCGACACGGTCGCCGGGCCGGACGCGGGTCACCCCCTCGCCGACCGCCTCGACCTCGCCGGCGCCGTCCGAGCAGGGGACGAGCGGCAGCTTCTGCCTGGGGTTGTAGGAGCCGCGGACGGTCAACAGGTCGCGGTAGTTGAGCGATACGGCGCGCACGCGCACGACCACCTGGCCCGGGCCGGGCCGGGGGTCGGGCCGCTCAGCGAGGTCGATGCGACCCCAGCCGTCGCGGATCTCCCAGGCCCTCAAACGCTCTCCAGGGCCTTGCGCATCTTCTCCGCCAGCTCGCGGCCGGTCGAAGCGGCGAGCTGGCCGGCCGGCCAGAGGATGCCCAGGCCCTCCCGGCCGAACTTCGGGATGATGTGGAAATGCACGTGCATCACCACTTGGTGCGCCTCCGGGCCGTTGTTCTGGAGGATGTTGTAGGCGGTGGCGCCGGTGGCCCGCATCACGGCGCGGCAGAGCCGCGGCAGCACGCGGCCGATGGCGGCGGACGCCTCGTCCGAGAGCTCGTGGAGCTGCGCCTTGCGCTCCTTGGGGATGACCAGCGTGTGCCCCTCGGAGAGCGGGCCGATGTCGAGGAAGGCGAGGACGTGGTCGTCCTCGTACACCTTGTAGCTCGGGATCTCCCCCGAAAGGATCTTGTCGAAGAGGGTGGGCTGGTGTTCGCTCATGGACGGTATTGTAGTCACTCCACCGCGATCCACCCGCCGACCGGCACGAACGTCTTCTTCTCCAGGTCGACCGTCACGCCATAGGCGCCCTGGGCGCCGACCCGGCGGCCAGGGTGGTAGGTGAGGGCGGGCAGGAGGCCGGTGTCGAAGCGGTCCAGCCTTTCCAGCTGGGCGATGAGGCGGTCGCGGGTCAGATCGCGGCCGGCGCGGGTCAGCATCTCGGTCAGCAGCTTCGCCGCGGCCAGCGCCGAGATCTGGGCCGGCTGCACCGGACCGGGGGCGAGAGCCCGGTACTCTGCCAGGGCGGCGGGACTCACGTCCGACGGGAGCGTGGGGAAGGCCAGGAGGACCCGCCGGTCGAAGCTCCTGGGCAGGGAGAAGAGGTCGGCGCCGGCGAGCCCGCCCGGCGAGTAGACCTGGGGATGCCAGCCGGCGGTATCGGCCGCGGCGAGCAGCCGGGCCAGGTCGCGGCCCGGGCCAAGGAAAAGGAGCAGACTGGCGCCGCGGAGGTCGTGCACCACGGCCCCGGCGTCCAGTGCGCCGGGCGTATAGCGGACGGTCCTGGTCTTCAAGCCCCGCGCGGCGGCCGCGGCTTCGGCCGCCGCGGGATCGACGGCGGCGACCAGGGCGAGCTGTGCCCCCGGCTCCGCCAGGGCGATCAGCGCCCGGGTCTGCTCGTCGAGGCCGGAGAGCAGGTAGAAGACGTTGCGGGAGAAACCCGCGCCGGAGCCCGACGCTCCGATCGCGGGGATCTGCTTCTCCTCCAGCAGCGCCGCCAGCCCGGCGTCCGCCCCGAGCAGGGCGAAGAGGGGCTCCTTGTCCAGGTACTCGGCCGCCTGCTCCCGCGGCGCGGCGGTCAGCTCAATCTTCCGGCCGTAGACGCCGCCGCGCCGGTTGACCTCCTTGAACCAGGCTCCGAGCAGGGCATGCACCCCCTCGGGGAGCAGGGTCCCGACGCGGACGGTGTCTTCCGTGACCCCGGGCTCGGGCTCGGCCCCGAGGCGCTTCATGTAGGCGATCAGATCCTCCATGTCGGCGTGCGACATGCGGTAGCGCGGCATGGCCGTGTGGAGCGGGTTGCCGGCGGGGTCGAGACCCAGGGAGACGGCGCGCTTGAGAAGCCTTTCGGTATAGGGCGGATGGCTGCGGCCCTCCGGCCGGGTGGCGCCGTAGGGCCGGGTCAGCGTCTGCCAGGTGACGTCCGACGGGGTGACGCCCCCCTCCGGCCGGCCGCGTCCGTCCGGGCCGTGGCAGTTGGCGCAGGGCATGGCCGAGGCGGGCAGCTCGACCGCGCCGCCGGAGAGCACGGCCGTGATCTCACCGCCCGACGGGCTGGCGCCGGTGCGGAAGATCCGCCGGCCGCGCTCCTCCTGTGGCGTGAGCACGGCGAGCGCCGCGGTAGCGAGGAGAAGGATGCTCTTCATCCGTGGTCGTTCACCACGCTGTCCACCACCTTCATGACCTCGGCCGGATCGGCCAGGCCGAACGCCTTCTTCCACAGCCCGGTCGGCTCGTTCCCCAGGATGAAGAGGTTGGTGTGCCCCTCGCGCTTCTCGGCGTAGCCGCCGAGCTTGCGCAGCGCCGCCTCGACGTCGGCCTTGTCGCCGGTCAGGAAGTACCAGCCCGGCCCGGCGTGGAAGCGGGAGGCGTACTCCTTGAGCTTCGCCGGGGTGTCGTTCGGGTCGACCGAGAAGGAGAGCAGGAGGACGTCCCTGCCCACCCGGTCGCCGAGCCGTTTCTGGATCTTCTCGAAGGTGCTGCTCATCATCGGGCAGGCGTCGCCGCACTCGGTGAACATGAAGTCGATGACCACGATCTTGCCGGCGAGCAGGTCGGAGTAGAGGCGGTGCGTGCGGCCGTGCTGGTCGACCAGCGGGATGTCGCCGAAGTAGGTGTGCGCCGCCGACTGGCCGGGGGCCGGCAGGGTCTCGATTTTGGGAGCTGGGGCCTTGTGGGCGCCGCCGTGCCCGGCCACGGTGGCAACGGGAAGGGCGAAGGCGAGGAGCAGGAACAGAGCCCGTTTCATCGCTTGCCTCCCTGCAGGCCGTCGAGCAGCGCCGCGAGTTGAGCCGGGGTCGACAGGCCGTTGGCGCGCGTCCATTCGCCGCGCGCGTCGTTGCCCAGGAGCACCAGCGGCGAGTGGGCTTCCGGGTTCGGGGTGTAGGCGCCAAGCGACTTCAGCAGCCGCGTGACCTCGTTCCTGTCGCCGGTGACCAGGGTCCAGCCGCGGCCGGCGCCGAACTTCTGGCTCCAGGCCTTGAGCTTCGCGGGGGTGTCGGTCGCCGGATCGACCGAGACGGAGATCAGGTGGACGTCCTTGCCGGCCCGGTCGCCGAGCATCGTCCGCAGCTTGCCGAAGCCCGCACCCATTGGCAAACAGACGGTGGTGCAGGAGGTGAAGACGAAGTTGACCGCCACCACCCGGCCTTGGACCAGGTCGCTGTAGAAATGCACCGGCCTGCCCTCCTGGTCGCGGAGCGGCGTGTCCGGGATCTGGAGCTTGGCGATCTTCTCGACTGTCTGGGGGGGAGCCGGCTTGGCCGGCGGATGCTTGCCGCCGTGGCCGGGGGCGACGGCGGGCAGGCTGGCGAGCAGCAGGACGCCGAGGGTCAGGGTATGAGGCTTCATGGTTTCTTCCCTTCTTCCGCCTGGAGCACCAGGAACGGGTTCTTCTGGAACGGCATGCCGGCCGAGGCGACCTCCAGGAAGACATAGTAGAGGCCGGGCTCGGGCGGCCGGAAGCGGATCTCGTAGAGCCCCTCGCCCAGGTCCGTGGCCCAGTGCCGCTGCTGCCAGATCCCCGGGGTGAGGAAGGTCAGCACGCGGGCGTCGCGGACCCCGGTCTTGACGGCGCCGGTCTTGGGATCGGTCAGCCGGAAGCGGACCGGAACCTCCTCGCCTACCGGCACCTTCGGCGACCGGGTCAGGATCTCCACCCCGAGCGTCGGCCGGCGTCCGGCGGCCAGCGCCGCGTTCTCGGCGACCTGGACGGGGAAGCAGTGGGTGAGGCGCGGCGTGTCGAGCAGCAGGGCGAGGTCGTAGTCGCCGGCCGGGCCGAGCCGCACGACGGTCTCGTAGGTCCCCGGCGAGGTCTCGCGCAGGCTGCGGTCGACCACCAGCACGGCGCGCGGCTCCTTGCCGTAGTTGCGGAAGTGGCCCATGGGCGCGGCCATGCCTTCCTTATAGAAGTAGATCGCCTTGTCGAGCGGGTTGGCGACCAGCACCGCCGCGGCCCCCGGCGCCTGGACGATGCCGTCGGCGACCGACGGCCTGGGCGCGCGGCCGGGCGGGTTCTGGCCGCCAGGGAAGTCGACCAGCGGCACCGGCCGCCCCTCCTGGCCCACGACGTCCAGCGGGATCATCAGCACGGTCTCGCTGCCGCGGTGGCGAATGTAGGCGAGCTCGTCGCTGAAGGTGACCAGGTCGGGCTCGGCTTCGACGTCGGCCGTCTGTACGACGCGGTTGGTGGCGGCGTCCAGGATGTGCACCAGCTTCTTCTCCGGGTGGACGGCGAAGCCGAGCCGGCCGCCGGGGGCGAAGCGCAGCCGCCCCAGCCCGGGCGACGAAGCCGCGATCCGCGCCGGCTCGGCCGCGCCGGGGCGGACCACGGCGACCGAGCCGTCGCCGGCGTGCGAGACGTAGGCTGCCTGCGCCGCCCTGGACCAGGCGACCGAAACCGGCCGCGGCCCGGTGGAGACGCTCCCCGCCCGGGCGAGCGCGCCGCTGTCGATCACCGTGACGGTGCCGTCGGCCTCGTTGGTGACGAAGACGAAGCGGCTGTCGTCGCTCACCGCCATATCGTGCGGCCCCTTCCCGGTCGGGATGTCGGCGGCGGCGCGGAGGCTCCGGGCGTCGATCGCCCTGACGCCGCCCTCGTGGGCCACCCAGAGGTACTGGCCGTCGGGCTGGAGAGCCAACCGGCGGGGGCGCGGGCCGGCGTCGAGCTCGATCGCCACCTTCCAGGTGCTGGTGTCGATCGCCGCGACCTGGTTGGAGTCGGGCATGGAGACGAAGAGCCGCCGCTCGTCGGCGGTCAGCGCCCAGTCCTCGCCCGGGCTCTTCAGGAAGACCATGGAGAGCAGCTTGCTGTTGCCGAACCCGAACAGCGGATCGACGACCGAGATCGTGGCGTCCTGGTTCATGGCCAGGACGTAATAGATGTTGAGGTCGAGCGTCGGCTGGCTGAGGATCGAGCCGCCGACGAAGCCCTGCACCTTCTTGCGGCAGGCGCCGGCCTCCTCCTCTTTCCTCTTGCCGTCCGGAAACCGGTCCATCCAGGCGCCGGGGTAGAGGCCGGCGACGGGCGAGCCGGTGGCGGCGTCGGTGACCTTGAACCGTACCCGCGCGTTCTCGCCTTCGGTCAGCCCCCCCTGCCCCAACGGCTCGACCGTGAGGTCGACGGCGAGGCCCTGCTCCGTGAAGCGTTGGGCGGTGGGCGCCGGCTGAGCCGGCTCGGCATTACCGAGCCCCGACGTGAGCAGGAGCGCGGCGGCGAAGGGAAAACAGCGCGGATTCAGCATGACACCTCCTGAGGACCCGCTAATGATTCAAAAAATGCACAACGACTGGAGACCTGTTGAAATTCCAGCTGGCGCGCCGGAGACCGGCGCGCCAGCACGACCTGAGGGTCTCTTTTACTCCGTCTCCACCCGGAAGATCCCCCAGAGCCCGCCGTCGAAGCCGAACGCGCCCTGGTCGCGGAACAGGTAGTCGCCGACGATCGAGAACTTGCCGCCGGCGCCGTTGCGGATCAGGACGTCGACGTGGTTCGAGGGGCCGTGACCCATGCGCGCCCCTTCCCACATCGAGAAGCTGTTGCGGCCGATCCGGGTGGACGCATTGATGTAGGGCTCCTTGTCCCAGATGTGGCCGTGCAGGGCGAAGACCACGTTGCGGCTGTGGCCGCCCGGCTGCAGCAGGCGGAAGCGGACCGGCTCGCCGGGGGCCGCCCGGAAGACCGGCGTCTCCGGCGGGCCGCCCACCTTGTCGTTGGCGACCACGTCGAACCAGTCGTTGAGCTCCCGCGTCTGCTCGAGCGGCGTCTCCGCGGGATGCCCCATGCGCTTCCAGAGCGGCTCGGAGCGGTAGTTGATCGCCTTCTGGCCCGAGTCCTCGGGGTCCTCGGCGCCGGCCAGGTTCTTGACCGCCGTGCCGTTGCCGGTCCCCGTGCCGGTGCGCATGTTGACGTCGTTCTGGAACACCACGACGAGCTCCTTGAACGGATCGTCGTTGGCATTGGTCGAGTCCGGGTCGACGGTGGCGACGGCCCGGGAGTCGGGGTCCACGGTCCAGCTGGCCAGCGGCGGCTCGATGATCAGCGCGCCGATCGCCCCCTTGCTGGCGTGGAGGATGCGGTCGGACGAGATCAGGTTGGTGGCGCCGAACTCGACCGGCGTCTTGGTGATCGTGCCGTCGTTGTTGATCTTGATGTCCCCGGCGTACCACTCGTAGGTCTTGAACTGGCCGGGGGGCACGGTCTGGACGGCGTTGCCGCCGACGTTGGCGCCGTCGTCGCGGCTGACGTCGTAGTAGAGCATCTGCGGGTGCAGGCCGACCTTCTTCGACGGCTTGAGGTCGTTGGCGTTGAAGCCGTCGACGATCATCGGCAGGGTGTTGAAGCCGTCGAGGTCGACCAGGGTCGCGGGCAGCTCGTTGCGCAGCGTCAGCTTGATGCACTCGCCGGCGCGGGCGCGGAGGATCAGCGGCTCGACGGGGATCCCGGCCTTGACCTTGAGGACGCCGTTGGCGTCACGGGCGAGGTCGCTGGTGCGGAAGTAGAGGATGGCCGTCGGGTCGAACAGCGGCCCGAAGGCGCCGTCTGTGCGCGAGTTGTAGACCAGCCGGCCGTCCGGCAGGGCGTCCTTGGCGGCTACCGCGGTGATGTCGAAGGTCCGCTCGTCGATGTTCTTCGGGCAGGAGAAGTTGAAGGCCCCGACCGCGCCGGGATCGACGTTGGAGCGGCCGTTGGGGTTCTCGTCCAGCGTCACCAGGTTCGACCGCTGGCCGGTGTAGGCCCGCAGCAGCCCCCAGATCCCGTTCCAATAGTCATCGGTCGACGAGCCGGCCGAGTAGAGGCGGTCGACGTAGCTGCCCGTGGGGTTCTTGATGAGCTGCGGCACGATGAACTCGAAGTGCTCGGAGATCCCCATCATCTGGCTGTTGCGGTAGCCCGACCGCGGCTCGGAGGGCTCGAACAGCCACTTGATGCCGTGGACGCTGAAGTTGTGCCCCTCCTCGTGGGCGCCGACCAGGATGCGGATCTGGACGCGGTCGTTCTCGTAGGCGCGCATCAGCGGCGTGAACGGGTCGAAGTCGTTGACCCCCTGGGTCAGGGGGGCGTAGACGCCGGGCTGCTCGTTCAGGTCGTCGTCGGCGCGCGCGATGCTGGCGAAGGCGAACGCCAGGTCCCCCTGGTCGCCGTTGGCCTGCGTGTTGTCGGCGGGGTTGCGGACGCGCAGGGCGACCGGCTCGTTGCGGTAGTTGAGCGACATGGTCCCGGGGTCGTCGGCCGAGATGATCTCGGGGCAGGGCGGCGCCACGCCGCCGGGGCAGTTCTCGCGCGGCGCGAGCAGGTCGGGCAGTCCGACCTCCTTGCGCGCCGGCGGGTTGATCGCCCGGTCGCGGTCGGGGAAGTCGGTCGCGTTCGCCTCATAGGCCAGCTGGAAGTCGCCGAAGGCGAGCAGGAACTCGCGGTAGTCCGGCTCCGGGGCGGGCACGTCGATGACCGCCTGCCAGGAGGTCGGGCCGCCGTCGTCGCGGGTGTAGAAGGGGGTGCCGTCCTCGTTGTGCACCCAGGTCGAGCCGGCCGGCGCGCCCACCACGCCGGCGGT